>JBBSBG010000072.1:0-11198 GCA_038251495.1 Cytophagales bacterium | reverse complement strand
TATTCAGTTATGTGAAGATTGCTTAATAGATTTTGAGCCAGAAAAACAGCTACATTGATAATGACCAGATTTCTGACCACTGGAGTAAGTCTAAACATGCTTTCGATTTATCGGGTAAAGTAACTTTCTATCTTAGACGTTTCAAAAGTAAAAAATGTTGGCCTTCCGTCAGGAGAAAAGTTAGGTTTCGAACAAGAAAACAATCCTTCCACAATAGATTTTATCTCTTCGGGTGCTAATTTCTGTCCGGATTTCACTGACGAACGCTTTGCCAAGGCCAACGCTAAACTATCTTGTATTGGCAATTGCAATTCCGATTGATTCTTTTTGAATTGTTCCAGCAGCCCTTCAAATAATTCTTTCTCAGAGCCTTCCACCCCAACCGGAACACCCGTCACCAAAAAAGTATTCTTCCCAAAGAGATCAAAACGAAAGCCCAAGGCCATTAACTCGTGCTCTATTTCATTCACCAAAGCAAAATCGGAAGCGCCTAATGTTACCGTTTGTGGGAACAAACTCTGTTGACTATTTCCGGGTTTGTTTTTTAAACGAAAAAAATATTTCTCAAATAACACTCGCTCATGCGCTGCTTGCTGATCAATAATCATCAACCCAGTCTTTGAAGAACGAATAATATATTTCTGCCGAAATTGAAAAACTCCGGATTCTTCAGCTTGCTCCGGTGAATCAATATTTAATGAACTTTCAAAACGCATTGTTGTTGGCGTTGATTCAGATTTTTGAAACAACTTCGATTCCGGTGCGGCAAACTCAAATGCCTTTTCCCAATTCTGCAAATTAGATCGATTAAGGCTGGTTGAAAATTGCTCGTCCATGTATTGCTCCTTGTTCAACGTGTGACCCAACTTACTCTCAATATTGATGTCGGCTTGGAAATCGATAGCCGGAGCTAAATTATGCGCACCCAATGCTTGCTTAACGGAAGCCCACACCACGCCATACACTGAGCGTTCATCATCAAATTTTATTTCCGTTTTAGTAGGATGCACATTTACATCGATGTGTTTCGGATCGATCTCAATAAACAACACATAGAAAGGAAAACTTCCGTCCATTAAAAGGCCTTCAAAAGCACTGGTCACTGCATGGTTTAAATAATTATTGCGAATGAATCGTTGATTCACAAAAATGAATTGCTCACCTCTTGTCTTCCGTGCCGACTCCGGTCTACCGATATAGCCAGTAATTTTAACTAAAGTTGTTTCTTCCTGGCAAGGTGCTAACTGGCCTTGAAATGATTTTCCAAAAAGTGAAACAATGCGCTGACTTAACTTAGCCGGTGCCAGTTCATAAATTAATTCCGCATCGTGGTGCAGGCTAAATGCAAGGTCAGGATGCGCTAATGCAAGTCGTTGAAACTCTTCAATGATGTGACGCATTTCCACTGCATTGCTTTTAAGAAAATTTCGCCTTGCGGGAATATTGAAAAATAAATTCTTTACGCTAATGTTCGTTCCCTTCTCGCACGATGCAGGTGATTGGCTTTTTACTTCGCTTGCCTCCACAAGTAAATGCGTTCCTAAGTCATTCAACTCAGTGCGGGTTTTCATTTCAAATTGTGAGATGGCCGCAATGGATGCTAACGCCTCACCTCGAAAGCCCTTAGTGCGAAGACGAAACAAATCATCGGCAGTTTTTATTTTAGAAGTAGCATGCCGCTCCAAACTCATGCGTGCATCCGTCTCGCTCATGCCCAAACCATTATCCACAATCTGAATTAATGTTTTGCCAGCTTCCTTTACAAATACTTTTATAGAAGTAGCATTTGCATCAATAGAATTTTCCATCAACTCTTTTATGGCCGATGCCGGTCGCTGCACAACTTCACCAGCTGCAATCTGGTTGGCAATAGAATCAGGAAGGAGGTGAATAATATCAGGCATGAAGAATTTTAAAGCTACTACCTATTTTTAAACTTCGTATAAAAATAGAGTGGTACTATGGCTAATAACGAATAGAGCACTGGCCTGCCCCATTGTAAATAGGCAATTATAAAAACCACCATAAACAGAATAATCACCAATCGTAACATGGCGGTGCTACCTCCTCCCGGACTGCTTGCATTGCGCTTGCGTGCAGCATGGAATGAACCTGCAATTCGTGTACGATGGTTATTTTCCTCAATCGCTTCGCCACGCTCACGGGCAAGTTCAGTTTTTATACGTGACTCGCGTTCCTCTACTTCTTCTTTTGCGGAATCGTAATATCGCGGTGTATAATTAAACCGTTGATGTGTGGGTGCTTTCGTGAATATGGATAAAAACTTCATAGCTTTTCTTTCATTCTGATGTAGCTTCGCATATTTAATTGTCTTTTAATTTAGTTATTGACAAACTCTGCCTAAAGTTTAAAATCTTTGTCAAACCTAAGGCATCTAACCGCTATAAGCGGTCTGACGCCTGTGAATTGTTCAATGATAGTCAAATACCGAATTGAAAGAATTGCAAAGTTATAAAAATCGAACGGCCTGATGTTGAAAAAAGTTTTCTTTACTACACTATTCATATTCATTCAGTTTGCCCTCACCGGTCAAGATCTTAAAAAACGATGGATTGATAGCGTTTTCCAAACCCTGAACACACAAGAAAAAGTGGGTCAGCTTTTTATGATCTCCACTTCTACCTACCTGAATGAAGACCAAAACGACCGGATTACCGAATTAGTAAAAGACTATCACCCGGGCGGCATACTGATAACGCAGGGCGGCCCGCAGAGTCACGCCTACCTGATAAATAAACTTCAAAAACTTTCTCCACTCCCCATGCTGGTAGCGATACATGGTGGCTCCGGATTAGGTCAAGTACTAGACAGCACACTTAGTTTCCAAAAACCAATGCTTGTTGGAGCCATTCAAAATGAACAACTCATTTTTGAACTGGGCGAAGAGATTGCGCGCGAGATGCACGTGCTGGGTATTCATATAAACTTTGCACCAAATGCTGATTTTGAAATTCATCAACAACCCTACCCTAACTCATTAAATTATTACAGCGATAACTCCGCCCGGGTAAGGAACAAATCATTAGCTTTTGTCAATGGGTTACAGCAGGGTGGCGCCTTAGCCTGTGCACTCCATCTTACTCATGACGAAAAATTAACACCTACTAAAACTCAAGACTCTTCATTGTACATCAACCTAAATATTGATACGCTAAAAGTTTCCGTGTTTAATCAACTATCGAAAGCGGGTATAGATGGCATCCTAACATCGAATCTTCACTTTTTAAAAAATGAGCGAGAACATGACGCTAAAGTTTTGGAATTGTTTGTAAGTGACATCCTAAAAACCAAACTCCACTATAAGGGATTAGTATTTGGAGAAATTCCGCATTTGCAAAAACTTGTAGGTGATCAACCTGATGGCGAGCTTGAAAAGCTTGCCCTTGAAATGGGACACGACATTTTGATTGATCCTGAAGATTTGGGCGATGCTGTAAAAAGGATTGCACGGGCTTTGCGAAAAAATAAAGCTTTGCAAGCTCGATTAGATGATGCCGTAAGAAAAATATTAAGCGCAAAATATAATGCGGGGCTATCGGGGCCGCAATCTGTAAATACTGATAACTTAAGTAGTCGCTTAAATTCAGCAACCGCCAAAACCTTAAAGCACAAACTTTCTGAAGCAGCTGTTACCGTGTTAAGCAACACTAAAAATTCAGTACCGATTGCTCTGCTGGAAGAAAAGAAATTTGCGTCTATAAGCATCGGTAAAGAGAGTACAAACGAGTTTACACGCTACCTATCTAAGTATGCAAGTTTTAACCATGAGGCACTGCGACTTGAAATTGACACCGTTGCGCTCAAAAAAAATCTCGCTAATGCGGATGTGGTTGTGGTTGGTGTGTTTCCTCTTGCTTCGTCTCTGTTAAAGCAGGTTGCGCCCTTCATTAAAAGGTTGGCGTTTAAAAAAGAAGTAATCATTTGTCATTTTGGAAATCCACAAGAGCTTACTTATTGGGAAGACATGCCCACGGTTTTGATGGGTTTCACGGATGAAGATTTAATTCCTAAAATCACTGCGCAGATTGTATTCGGGGGTTTACCTGCACAAGGTGTTCTCCCACTTACAATTTCAAATCAGTTTAAAGAAGGACAAGGAATTACTACGGTAGGATTGAATCGGTTTTCGTATGGCTTACCCGAAGAGGTAGGTCTAGATAGTAAAACGCTCGAACAAATTGAAATCATTGCGCGCGAAGCGATTGACAGTGGCGCAACTCCAGGAAGTTACGTCTTGATTGCCAAGAATGGAAAAGTAATTTATGAACAATCGAGCGGTTGGCTAACCTACGAAAATAAAATCCCGGTAACGGAAAACACACTTTACGATCTTGCTTCGATAACAAAAGTTTCGGCAACGCTTCAAACCGTTATGTTCATGTATGAAAAGGGGTTGATCGATGTTTATAAAAAAGTATCCTATTATTTGCCAGAGCTAAAAGATTCGAACAAAAAAGATTTTACAATTAAAGATATTCTCACACATCAGGCTGGCTTGTGGCCATTCCTTCCCTTTTGGGCTGAGACTGTAAAGAATGGAACACCGCTGCCAGAATATTACAGCACCAAAAAAAGTCCTGAGTATCCGTTTCAGGTTGCCGAAGAATTATTTGCATCAAAGTCAATGAAAGACAGTTTGTGGCACTGGATCATAAAAGCTAAGATTCGGGAAAAACCTCCACGCACAGTTTATGACTATCGCTACAGCGATATGGGTTTTTATATTCTACAACATTTGGCAGAAAAGTTATTGAACCAACCAATGGAAGATTTTCTGGATCAAAATCTTTACGAACCCTTGGGTGCTTATACACTTGGTTACTTGCCTCTTCGAAAATTTACAGCCACACAAATTGCTCCAACAGAAGATGATAAATTATTTCGAAAGAAATTATTAACCGGGTACGTGCACGATCAAGGTGCTGCCATGCATGGAAACATTGCTGGCCATGCCGGACTTTTTGGAAATGCCAATGATCTGGCTAAACTCGGCCAAATGCTTTTGCAAAAAGGCAGCTATGGCAGACAGCAATTTTACAAACCCGAAACAGTTGAACTATTCACAAACAAACAATTTGAAACAAGCAGGCGCGGGCTTGGGTGGGATAAACCAACTGTGAGCGATTGGGCGGGACCAACCACCTTATTTGCATCGCCAAAGACTTTTGGCCACACAGGGTTTACGGGTACATGTATTTGGGTAGACCCTGAATTTAACCTTGTATTCGTCTATTTATCCAATCGTGTGTATCCGGATATGGCAAACAATAAACTATTATCAGGCAATATTCGTCCTCGTATTCAGGAAGTGATTTACAAGGCTCTTTTCAATTACGGGCAGTTTAGTTCAATTCAGTTAACCACAGAGTACACGGAGGATGGGCAAAGGACACAACAGAAATAATTCTCAATGCTCATAGTTCCTTGACTATTTCAATGGTTCAGTTTTGTTCGGTCTTAAAGTTTAGATTTAACGAAACTAAAGAGGTACAATTCGGGTTTATATTCAGGCGTCTTCGGTTGTGAAGAATTTTACCATTAAATTGATTTAGATGAAAATAGGGATAGTTTGTTACCCAACATTTGGCGGTAGCGGTGTGGTGGCCACCGAGTTGGGAAAAGCTCTATCGCAAGAAGGGCATCAGGTTCACTTTATTACCTATAGCCAACCCAGCCGGCTCGACTTCCTTAACGAGAATGTTTTTTATCATGAAGTTGACATTCGCTCTTACCCGCTTTTTGAGTTTCCACCTTATGAACTTGCCTTGGCTAGTAAAATGGTGAGTGTAGTAAGGAACGAAAAGTTAGATCTGTTGCACGTTCATTATGCTATTCCACATGCTTCCGCTGCTTACATGGCCAAGCAGATTTTAAAAACACATGGTATCTATATCCCTTTCATTACAACGTTGCATGGAACCGATATTACTCTGGTGGGGAAAGATGCATCGTATGAACCTGTCGTTACTTTTAGTATTAATCAATCGGATGGAGTAACCTCTGTGTCGGAAGATCTAAAAAGAGAAACCTATCGTTCCTTTAAAATTACTCGCGACATCGAGGTGATACCTAACTTTATTGATCTTGAGAAATTCAAGAAACAGAAGAAGGATCATTTCAAAAAAGCAATTTGTCCTAACGGAGAATACTTAATAGTTCACACCTCCAACTTTAGAAAAGTAAAAAGAGTAGGCGATGTAATGACTGTGTTTAATAATATCCACAAAGAAATTCCATCGAAGTTATTAATGATTGGCGATGGACCCGAACGCAACTCAGCAGAGTTAATGGCGCGTGAGTTTGGAATCAATGATGCTGTTCGTTTTCTGGGCAAGCAAGATGCTGTAGAAGAAGTTTTATCCGTTGCCGATTTATTTTTAATGCCCTCCGAAAAAGAGAGTTTTGGTTTAGCAGCTTTAGAAGCGATGGCGTGTGAAGTTCCGGTGATCTCATCCAATACAGGTGGATTGCCTGAACTAAATGTACAAGGGGTTACTGGCTTTATGAGTAACGTGGGTGATGTGGAAGATATGACCCGAAACGCCTTGTATGTGCTGGATAAAAATAACCTGCCTAAGTTTAAAGCAAACGCGTTGGCACGAGCTAAAGAATTTGATATTACAAGAATATTGCCGCTATACGAGCGATATTATGAATTTGTAATTAAACGAGCTGCCGCTGATCAATCAGTAGAATCTGTTGGTTAACAGGGTGTACTCAATTATCGCGAATGTACATGGTTTACTAAGCTCTAAGGGCTGGAATGATTTCAGAAACAATATCGAGTCAGCCATAAAACTTCGAAGGAGTGGAATTATGTCGCCTTGTTAAATTACTTTCTAATAAAATCTGGGTTTTCTTCAAAGATCTTGGGTTTGATAAAACAGAAAGGTATTATTAATGGTTATTAAAGAATTAATTACACCCTATGTTAGGTAATCGCTTTTCAAAATATATTCCCCCACCTGATAGTGAGAAAAGTGACTTCGAGCGGTTGCTTAAAATTTTCATGCAATTGATTCTGATTACTGCAGGAAATGTGGCTGAGGCACTTCAATGGCTTACGGAAGTTGACAAACAATATAAATTGACTACCGATCAATATGGCATGGGCGATTTTATTGAAGACCTAAAGAAGAATGGATACATATCCGATGAAGGGCCAAAAGGAGAATTCAAACTAAAAGCAAAGGGTGAGCAAAACCTAAGGCAATCTGCTTTAGAAGAAATTTTCGGCAAACTGAAGAAGACCAAAGGTGGCGATCATAAAACACATCACAGCGGTCGTGGCGATGAAGCTACTACCGACAGACGCGATTATGAATTTGGTGATACGTTGGAGCAAATTTCAATGACTGATTCGCTGCGCAATGCGCAGATCAATCACGGGTTGGAAGACTTCTTCATGACTGAAAATGATCTGGAAGTAATTGAAAGCGAATTCAAAACACAGACCTCCACTGTGCTGATGATCGATATTTCGCACTCCATGATTTTGTATGGTGAAGATCGAATCACGCCAGCAAAAAAAGTAGCAATGGCTTTGGCCGAATTGATCACGAAAAAATATCCGAAAGACACACTGGATATTTTAGTTTTTGGTGATGATGCCTGGCAAATTGAAATCAAAGATCTTCCCTACTTGCAAGTTGGGCCCTATCATACCAATACTGTTGCCGGTCTTGAACTTGCTATGGATATTTTAAGAAGACGAAAAAATTCCAACAAACAGATCTTCATGATCACGGATGGTAAACCAACATGCATCAAACAGGGAATAAAATATTACAAGAATAGCTTTGGTCTAGATCATAAGATTCTAAATAAGACACTTGATCTGGCAACGCAGCTTCGAAAAATAAAAGTGCCTGTTACCACGTTTATGATTGCAACTGATCCATACTTAAAAGCTTTTGTAAGACAATTTACCCAAGCGAATAACGGGCAGGCTTATTACAGCAGTCTGCAAGGCCTTGGCAATTTGGTCTTCGAAGATTTTAAGAAAAACAGAACAAAGAATTTGTAGATAATAGTTGTTCGTTTGTGGTTGTTCGCTAATTGCGCTAACCATCGAACAACCAGTAACGAATAACCAATAACTAAATGAACTATAAAGAAGTAAAAAATATTGCCCAACTTAAAAGTGCTGGCTATAAGTTTAAAACTATAAAAGAAGAGTTACGCGAAAATCTAATAGCCAAGCTCCGAAAAAAGGAAACAGTTTTTGAAGGCATCTGGGGTTATGAGGAAACGGTTATTCCAGATTTAGAACGCGCGATTCTTGCTGGTCATGATGTGAATCTTTTGGGTTTACGTGGCCAAGCTAAAACAAGGCTTGCCAGATTAATGATCAACTTGCTTGATGAATATGTGCCCGTTATAGAAGGTTCTGAATTAAATGACGACCCGCTCCATCCAATCTCCCGATATGGAATTGATAAAATTAAAGAGCTTGGTGACGACACTCCGGTTGCCTGGCTACATCGCAGCGAACGCTATTCCGAAAAATTGGCAACGCCTGATGTTTCCATTGCCGATTTGATTGGAGATGTTGATCCTATTAAAGCAGCAGCACTTAAGTTACCTTACTCAGACGATCGCGTTATTCACTTTGGGTTGATACCACGTTCACATCGCTGCCTATTTGTTATCAATGAGTTGCCAGATTTACAAGCGCGTATTCAGGTTGCCTTGTTTAATATTTTACAGGAAGGCGATATTCAGATTCGAGGTTTTAAAATCAGATTGCCACTAGATATTCAATTTGTTTTTACTGCCAACCCCGAAGATTACACAAACCGCGGAAGCATTGTTACTCCATTGAAAGATAGGATCGATAGTCAGATTATAACCCACTATCCTAAAACGATGGACATCAGCAAGCGCATTACTCAACAAGAGGCGTTTGTCCGCGATGAGCAAAATAATCTTGTAACGGTACCTGAAATCGCAAAAGATCTGGTAGAGCAAATTGCTTTTGAAGCTCGTAAAAGCGAATTCGTTGATGCAAAAAGCGGGGTTTCCGCACGACTTACAATTTCAGCGTACGAAAATTTGGTGGCAGCCGCTGAGCGCAGAGCTCTTTTAAATGGTGAGAAGAAGACTATAGCACGCATCACCGATTTCGCAGGCGTAGTGCCCTCTGTTACCGGAAAGGTTGAGTTGGTCTATGAAGGGCAGCAAGAAGGTCCGGGGATTGTAGCACAAAATCTTGTAGGCAAAGCCATACGAACACAGTTTATAAATTATTTTCCCGATCCCGATAAATTCAGAAAGCAAAAGGATAAAAGTCCTTATAAAAAAATAAGTAATTGGTTTGGCGATGGTAATACCATCGATTTGCTTCATGACATGAGTAACGTTGATTACGAAAAGTCTCTTAAATCTGTGCCCGGACTGGCTGATTTGATTTCACAATTTCACAAAGATCAGGATAGCTCATTAAAGTTATTTTTAATGGAGTTTGCCCTACACGGTTTAGCGGAATACAGTTTGATCAGTAAACACAATTTATCATCGGGACTTCAGTTTAAGGATTTACTTAGTAGTATATTTAGCTTGCCAACCGATGAAGACGATCAATTAGATGATGACGAGGCCTTCGGCAGTAGCAAGCGCTGAGGTTTTTCACCTGCGCGAATTAAAAAAATTAGCTTCCGAAGGTGAAGGCATTCAATTGGAGTTTAAGCTAAAGGCAACGTATCCTGAAAAAATTGTGCGCGAACTAATTGCCTTCGCCAATACCGAAGGGGGTACATTATTAATTGGTGTTGATGACGATGGGAGTATTCCGGGAGTGAAATATCCGGAAGAGGAAGCGCATGTTGTGCGACAATCATTAACCAACTTTTGCCGTCCTCTTTTAACGTATAACGAATCAGTTATACCTCTTCCTGATAATCGCTATGTAGTTCGGTTTGATGTTCCCGCAAGTACAAAACGACCGCACTATTTATCCTTGAAAAAATCCGATCGGGAAACTTTTGTGCGTGTTAGGGATATGAGCATAAAAGCCAGCCCTGAAATGGAAGAATTAATTCGTAGATCTAAAAAGAAGCGCGACATTCATTTCACGTTTGGAGATGCTGAAAAGAAATTGATGGAGTATTTCATTACTCATGCAACAATCACGCTTGCGGAATATCGAAGTTTTTCCGGATTAAATCGGTTTCAGGCAAGTCGAAAACTGATTTTGCTAGTTCTGGCCAACGTACTTAAAATAACCGCTACTGAACGAGGCGATTTGTACTCAAGGGTTTAAGCAAACCTTTTTAAATCAAGTTCAAATCCGGGCAGCAAATTTTCACCACTCAGCTTGCCACTGAAATCATTCAGTTCTCTCATCGGAGCATTTGGCTTATAGATATACGCCTTCCTTTCAATAGGATCAATCAGCCAGGCCAGTTCGCAACCATTGGTAATCCAAGCCTCCATTTTTTTCTTCAGTTCACTCAGCGAATCCGACTTTGACCTAAGTTCAACAATAAAATCGGGGCAAACTTTTCACGCGCTTCAACAGTCAACGAATCCCAGCGATCCTTTTTAATCCAAGCCGTGTCGGGCGAGCGCATCGAGTTATCCGGTAATATAAAGCTACCTGACGAATCAAACGCATAGCCCAAATCAAGGTGGCTCTCCACCCACTGTGAAAAAAGTCCGTTTAAGATAAAGTTTCTATTACTTGAAAAACTTCCTGCTGGTGACATAAGTATGAGTTGACCTGATTCACCGCGTTCTATTCTAAGTTCTTTATTGGCGGTGCAAATCCGAAACAATTCATCATCCGTCAGGCTATCTTCTTTGGGTATTTTAAGGATAAGCGATTCCATATTTCAAATCTAACTAAAATTAAACATTTCTATCGTGCTGCCCCCCACTTTAAGCGGTTTGCGCGTAAGGTGCAATCTGGACTTTGTCCCTTGCCAGAATATATATTGGTAACAAAAAGATCAACGTAAATCTTTGCTTTTCTGCTTGTACTTAGTTTAGTTTATTGGAAAGAATGAGTGCTGCGAAGATACGTTTCATACTTGCCAGGGATATTTTATACCTCCGTAAGAAACGTATCTTCGCTTTTTTTTAACCCGTTTGTATGAGTAAGAAAGACAAGGAGAAGAAAGTTTTCGTGTTAGACACGTCCGTTATCATTTATGAACACAACAGTATACTAAACTTTG
>JBBSBG010000071.1:0-11217 GCA_038251495.1 Cytophagales bacterium | reverse complement strand
GGTTAGCAACCATTTGTTGGCTGTTGCCGGAACACCATCAATCTCATTAAATGAAGCCATCACACTTCCTACACCAGCATCAACAGCTGCTTTGTACGGTGGAAAGTATTCGTTATACATTCTTTGATGACTCATATCAACGGTATTGTAATCACGACCTGCTTCTGATGCTCCATAGAGTGCATAGTGTTTCACACACGACATAATTGTATTGTTAGCAGAAAGATCGTTACCCTGAAAGCCACGCACCATTGCTTTAGCAATTTCAGAACCCAGAAATGGATCTTCCCCGCTTCCCTCAGAAACTCGACCCCAGCGCGGGTCGCGCGAAATGTCGACCATAGGAGAAAATGTCCAATTGATGCCATCGGCACTTGCTTCTTGCGCAGCAATACGTGCGCTGCGTTCAATCAAATCCATATCCCAGCTACAACTTAGTCCCAACGGAATTGGAAAAACTGATTCATACCCATGAATAACATCCATACCGAATATCAATGGAATTTTTAGTCTACTCTTTTCAACGGCAATCTTTTGCATTTCTTTAATGTTGGCAACTGTCTTTATATTAAAGAGCCCACCCACTTTTCCCTCTTCAATCTTTTTTGCAATGTCTGAGCTTTCAGCCGAACCAGTAACAAACGCACCTGCCGAGGGAAGATTAAGTTGTCCGATTTTCTCTTCAAGCGTCATCAAGCTCAAAACTGAATCAACGCGATGCTCGATAGACGATTGTTTGTTTTGGGGAACCTGGCAACAGGAAACTATTAGAATCAGAAAAGCGAACCCTAAAAGATTTTTCATGGTATAGAAATTTTAATAGACGAAATTCAATTTTGTGGTAGCACTCTGAACTTCAGGTGCCGACATAAATAAATCCCATAACAATCCGGTTCGATAATTTTCAATCATCACGATGATGGGACCTTGATCAATGGCCAGATATGAATTAGCAAACCAGGCCTGCGATAAATTAAATGAATCATAAAATCCATAAGAGCCCCACATGCGATCACCCAGTGTATAATAAAAAAAATGAAGCGCCTTCATAGATTCTTCAGGTGTATAAGGAAAAGATGAAAGCGCAGCGGTGGGTGTAATTACCCCTAGGTCGTTGCCCGGTGAATGTCCATTATAACCACTGGGGCCATCACTACTGGTAAGCCCCCAGCAAAAATCGCTATACCCGAGATAGTTTTTAGGATTGTCTATACAATACGCCTGATTGATGCGGCTTGCATTTACATTTTGTTCCCAGTAGTTTACATAGTCATCCGAGAAATGAGGATCTAAGCCTAAGTAGGAATAATGCACCCAGAACAATGGAAATAAACCACCCACCTTTAATGGAATAGTGTAATAAGTATTGTTCCTCACAAAAGTTCCGTTTCTGGTAAACCCATTTACGTACACACTTTTAGGAATACCATGAGTAGGTGATGCAGCAGCCAGAAAATAAGTGATCTGTTGTTCAAAATATCCGTACAGAGGGAAATTCATATCCCAATTATAATTAGGTGACCAATGCCAATATAAAACCTGCTCATTATTCTTTCTATACCAATCCCATTCAACTCCGTGCCATAAGGTAGTGATGCGATTGATAAGATTATTCCCTACTGTGTCTGTGGGTTCAAGGTATTGGCGGAACGTAATCAAGCCTTGCACCAAAAAGGAAGTTTCTACTAAATCGCCCCCATTGTCTTTGCTGCTAAATGGAATAACCTTACCCGTAATACTGTTAATCCAATGTGGCCACGCGCCATGAAAGCGATCGGCAGTTTCGAGAAACGAAACAATTTTTTTCATTTGATCAATACCCTGCTTACGGGTAATAAAATTTCTTTCGATGCCAACCACTAAGGCCATAATTCCGAAGCCTGAGCCACCACTGGTAACTAAATCCCCTGATATATTTCGCTCACGCGCCATGCCGCTAACGGGATGGGCAAAATCATAAAAATACTTGAAGGTTTGTTGTTGTACTTTAGTGAGTAACTCATCATCTGAGATTCGGGGAAACTTATCCTCTACATCTAAATCGGTAAATATTTTATATTCAAGGTAGACTTCAAACTCTTTATTGGTTTTTGATTGCAAAGCTGCATCTACAAACAAACTGTAACGGGTAATGCCTTCGAGCTGAGCCTGTGGTGTAATAATCAGTGCGCTGTCATTATTAGCGAACACGTAGTTACACGGAATGGTTATCAAGCCTTTTTTAAAAACGATCTGTGTCTGGGCAGAAGCAAATGAAACCGGTTCTGAAAAAAATAATTTTAACTGAGGTGATCGCGATGTATTGACGGAGGTAGTAGTAACCTGAACATTATTGACAAAAAACTTTGTGAGCGTGAAGGGTATTATTACCTGCGGATCTTCCTTATCCTGACAGGCGTTCAAAAAGAACAACGAAAATACCAGCGTATAGAAAAAAAATCTTTTAATCATTTGATCGGTATAAAAAGAAGAGGGTGATACTGCTATCACCCTCTATCACTTATAAACTCAAAACTATCTTCCTGCTTTACCAAGATTAAATAAGGCTACAATTTCAGCATCCGACAAGGTGGTGTTATAAACACGCACATCATCAATCGATGCATTTGCAAGCACATTAAAGCTTCTTGCTGGGGCACTTGTAAACCCAATATCACTATGTGTCAAACTTCCAAATACAGGTCTCACAGGTGTTCTTTGAACCAATATAGGAGTATTACCACGATCGCTATAGGCACCTACGTTTACGCCATCACCAAAAATTTCAAATTTATGGGTTGTTCCATTCCATCTCACAACATAATGAGCCCATCGTTTAGCACCTAAAAAGTGCTTTCCAACATCGCCATTAATAACGCTGATGTTATCTTGCAAACTCTCGCCACCACCGGGCAATAAGGTTTTAAGCAAAGGCTTAAGCAAAAGTGTATCAGAGCCTGGCAAATGTGCACCGGTTTCTGCTGCGAGTGTTATGTTACCCCAAATATCAGTATCAGCCTGATAATTAAGCGCAAAAAAGGAAGTAAAGCCAGAATTAGCCGTTGCTTTATTACCCGCAACATTTACCCATAAGCTTACGGTAAAGTTATTAAGCGAGTTAGCTTCTCCTATGCTTGCAATGCTTGGATAAACTAAGGCACCGCTGGTTAATTTCAATGCTTTACCAATTTGGCCTTCAGTAAAACCAACTGTGCCAAAAGTACCACTAGGAGCTGCGCTGGAAAGACGCTCGTTGTTAGTGTCATCAAAAGTCCAATGAGCTTTCAAATTTGTAGCTGCTACTTCATTCGAATTATTGTACCCATCAATTGCTGGCAATTGTTCATCGTCTTTACACGATACCAGCGCGAAACCGCCCCACGCCATTATGGCCAAGACAAATAAAAATTTAATTGTGTTCTTCATTGTTTTCTGTTTTTTAGTTTTAAAATTATTGTTTTTGATCTGTGTTATCTGTTTCCTTCTAAAAGGTATTAATAGTTATTTTGTGTTAGCTGTCCTCCACTTAATAAAATCTGAGAGTTAGGTATCGGAAGTAACTCGTGTTTGCCTGAGACAAAGTTTGTTTTTCCTGCGGCTAACATTACCTGAGCAGCTCTGCCTTGGCGCACCACATCCCAAAAGCGATCATGCTCCATAGCAAACTCGATGTGCCGCTCCTGCCATACATCATTAATAGTTACACCCGATTTTGGCGAAAGGCCTGCCCGAACCCGAATGGCATTTACGCGTGAATCAGCATCACCCATACCGATATTTAATCCCGCTTCTGCGTTCATCAACAATACATCGGCATAGCGAAGTATGCGTATATTTTTTGGTCTGTTTTTAGATTGAGGCCTTGCAAATTGTTCTTTCTCGCGGCTTGTGTATGCCTTATAGTTATAATACAAATTTTGCACGGAGTCAGAACTCGGAATTCGAAATCCATCCCACAGGGTTGTACCAACATGGGTACCCGAATTGTCGATAGCAATAATAGTAGCCGCCTTGCGCAAATCACCTGATTCGTATGCATTTAACAAACTAAGGGAAGGATTATTAAAGCCAAATCCTAAGTCATCCCAACCTCCGGCACCGCCCACACGCGGGCCTTGGCTAATGATGTAATTATCAATATCAAGGTTTTCGTTGTTGAATTCACCTGTTTGAATTTCAAAAATTGATTCAATATTGTTGTCGCCTACTTGTCGCCAGATAGTGGCATAATCAGATACTAAAGCAAACTGTCCGGATTGAATCACTTCATTTGTTAATTCAAAGACTTTATCCCACTCACCCCGATACATGTGCACTTTGGCTAGCATAGCTTGTGCTGTGCCTTTGTTTACGTGCCCAGTAGTGGTTAGATTTTTTATCTGAAGATTTGCAGCTGCATACTGCAAGTCGCGTTTGATACTATCATAAACAACGGAAACATTGGCTCGTGTTTGAAACACAGGATCGGTGTTTGCATCATTGGCATCAACTGGCACACGGAGCACGAGCGGCACACCACCAAACATGCGCACCAGATTAAAATAGATGTACCCGCGTATAAAACGTACTTCGCCCATTAACACTTTTTTTTCTGCATCCGGTATGTTGGCTACTTGCAAAGCCTTAAGTGCCTGATTCGCTGCTCCTATACTGTTATAATGTCCGCTCCAGAGCGATTCGCAAAAACGATTGGTGGGTGTTAAGGTGAAGTTGTCAATATCTCCGATGGGCACCGCCTGATCACCCAGCGTACTGCCTTTATCAGCATCATCCGAAATAATACTGGTTACTGAAATAAAGCCCCAACCATGCACATCACCATTGCCAAAAGCATCGCCTTGAAGTAAACTATTATAAACCCCCGTCACTAATTTTTGAGCGAGGTTCGGATCCGTTTCGGTAGTTACTCCTCCTTGCACTTTGATATCCAGAAAACTATCACTGCAAGAAATTGCAAGTGCCATCAGCACCGTCAGAAAAACCAGACTTGTTTTTTTTAAAGAATATTGGATTAACTTCTTCATGTTTTTAAACATTAAAATCCAACCGAAATACCTGCAGCCACTGTGCGTGTGGTTGGATACGCACTCAATTCAATACCCGAACTGATCGGATCGCCCGGCAACTCAGGAGTAAAGCCACTATATTTTTTCAGGGTAAATAAATTTTGCGAAGTAACGAACCCACGCAGACTTGTCAATTTCAATTTACTGAGTTGCAAAGCTGGGAACGTGTACCCTATGGTAATATTATTAATACGAATAAACGAACCTGACTCAATAAAATAGGATGACGCTAATTGATTGCCGGTATTGGCACCAGGCTCAGTCTGCGAACGATTGGCTGCAGTCCATCGGCTATAAACAACTTCCTTTTCTACATTGTCACGGCCTTCAATCCTCACGGCCTTCTTTCCATTATATACTTCGTTTCCCACATTGCCATAGAAGTCAATACTGAAGTCCCAGTTTTTAACATTGAATGAAGTATTTAATCCAAAATAAGCCACAGGTTGGTATGAGCCAGCGAATACGCGATCTTCATCATCAATAATACCATCCGCGTTTACATCGCGATATTTAAAATCTCCAGGTTTAGCAGTAGGCTGAATAATTTTACCTTCTGTATTGGTGTAGTCTGTTACCTCTGAAGTGGTATTAAAAACACCGATTGGCTCCAATACAAAGAAACTTCCTACAGGTAATCCTTTGTCAGTAAGCGTTGTGAATCCTTGTGATACTCCAATGCTGCCGCCTCTAATGGCTCGGCCACCATTGAGAGCCAGCACTTCATTTTTATTGAAGGTTACATTACCGCCTATACTATACGCGAAAGTTTCGGACACACGTTTTTTCCAATTGAGTAAAACTTCTACGCCTTTGTTTTGAATGGTGGCCGCATTGGTTAGCACGACCCCGTCTGCATCGCCTACCGTTCTCGGTATGGGCACATTGATAAGTGCGTTGGCTACCTTCTTATCATAGAAGTTTATTTCACCAGTTAGTTTTGATTGAAACAAACCAAACTCAATGGCCAGATCATATTCCTCAGTGATTTCCCAATTAATGTTCGGATCGATAATCTGGTTAATCTGTGCTCCATTGGTTGCCGGCTCTACACTTCCATTAAAAGGATAGGGTCGATTGATGGAAACCGTTTGAGTGAATGCATCGGTAGGGATTTGATCATTACCAACTTTACCATACGAACCTCTCAGTTTTAGCAGATCAAAAATATTTTGGTTTTGCATAAACCCTTCCCTTGTCAATAACCACGCCACACCAAAAGAAGGAAAAGTTTGCCACCTGTTTTGTGTTGGTAACCGCGAACTACCATCGACACGCGCTGTTGCAGTAAGTAGGTACTTTTCCCTAAAAGCGTAGTTAAGTCTTGCTAAATAAGAGTTACGTGCCCAGGCATCGCCACCACCACCATTCTGAGAAGAGTTAGCATCCCCCACACCGATATACCAAAGATTTGGATCTGCAGGCACATCATTTCTATTGGCTGAAACAAAATTTACATTAAATTTTTCAGCCGTAATGCCCGTTAGTAAGGTGAAATCGTGTTCACCAACACTCTTCACAAACGTAGCCGTGTTATCCCACACCCATCGAAAAGCCTGGGTTTGCTGAACCACTAATGAACTTTGAGCCCGAAGCTGATTGCCACCAGAAATTAAAAATGTGTTTTCGTCTGCATTAAACTGATAATAATAACCACGGTTGAGCGAACTTCTCCAATCTGCACCCAACGATGAACGCAGTGTGAGCCACTCCACAGGTTTATAGGATAAGAATGTGGAACCTTGCAAGCGGTTTTCATTAACCCGAATGCTGTTATTGTTGATATCGAGTAAGGGGTTTCCTACATTTTGATAGGTTGAAGTATTACCATACCGACCATCGACACGGCTCGCAATTGTTGGAGAAGCCCGGTAAGCATTATTATACACAGCACCAATATTTCCAAACGCGTCAATGTTTATGTTGCCAAATGCATTTTGGTTAGTACTATTACCAAAGGATGTCTGATATCCAAATTTAAGTTTTTCGCTTAATTGATAGTCACTATTAAATCGAACTGTTAATCGTTTAAAATCATTATTAATTACAATCCCCTCATCTACCAAGTACCCTACATTAAAAAGGTAAGTACTTTTATCTGTTCCGCCCGATAATGACAAATTATGGCTTTGCTGAATTGCTGTTCTTAAAATTGTGCCATACCAGTCTGTATTAAAAGAAGAGGCTGGGGGCGCATTGCCAGTAGCTGCCTGAGCGTAATTACTATATTCGGTGCTGTTAGCCATCTTCACCAGATTAGCTGCCTGGCGGAAGCCGATGTTATTATTGTAATTGATTTTTAATTTCCCACTACTCCCCTTTTTGGTGGTTATTATAATTACACCATTGGCACCACGCGAACCGTATATTGCTGCCGAAGACGCATCTTTAAGAATGTTCATTTCCACGATATCAGCAGTGTTTACATTTGAGATATCATCAGTGAGCACACCATCCACCACAAATAGTGATGTTGTACCTCCTAATGCAGTGCCTACCCCGCGCACCCGAATTTGGGGCGAGCTACCTGGTTGACCGCTTGTAATTATTTGCACTCCGGCAACCTTTCCTTGAATAGCCTGAGTGGCTGTTAAAACAGGTTGTTTGAGTAATTCATCGCCTTTTACATTGGCCGTGGAGCCTGTGATGTCACTTTTTTTCTGTTCACCGTATCCCACTACAACAATTTCGTCTAGCTGAGTAGCTTCCGATTCCATTGTAACTTGTAGCTCAGTTTTTGATCCAACAACAACTCGTTGAGTTTTGTATCCGATAAATGAAAAAACTAAAACATCTTCGGTAGCCTCTAGCTGCACTTTAAAATTTCCTTGCACATCCGTTGAGGTGCCCCTTGCGGTGCCATCAATAACTACATTAACTCCAGGAATCCCTGAACCATCACCCGAATCTTTAACAAAACCTGAAATAGTCCTTATTTGAGCAAAAAGAAACGAAGGTGCAGTCAACAACACTACAAAAAGTAACCTTTTTATCATGTAACTTATTGGTTTACAAATGTTTGAAATTTTAAAGCAGTCTAGATGCCTGTTTTGCAATATCGATTTCTATTTAAATTTATATCATCCAACTCTGGAAGTAGATTTTTATTAACTTTTGAGCTAAAGAAAGCATAAAAATGTCATGAATGGATCAGGAATGTTTTGCGCTTTAAAAACATCAGTTACAACCGATTTCGGATATATTTAAAAGGAAATGGGGCGGCTAAATTCCATTTAAAAAACATAACTTTTACAACCAATAGGGAAACTACCTATTTGGCGATAGAATCTTTCCTCGCTTTGGGGATTTTAGCTTATTATTTTCATCTGTAAGAATTATCTCATGCCATTTAGATGTGTTTGGAATTCGACCCTTCTTTTCTAATTCAGCAATTTGGGCTTTCACCTTATTCTTGAACCCCCAAATCGTGTTAATTCTAATAGATAACATATTAGACAAAGCTTCTAGCGTGTAGCTCTTTCGGTCTGTCACTGATAAGTAGGTAACAAAAAACGCCTTTTCGATAGGAAATTTTACGTTGTGAAAAATTGTGTAGGCAGTAATTGATTCATTGTAGCCACAACGGGTGCATCTTTTTGAGAATTTTTGAACGCCATCAAAATATTTAGTATTTGAACACTTCCGGCAATAAAAATCCTTCTCCCACTTTATCGTCTCTAAAAACCTATAACATGCCATGGTATCTGGGTAAAGAGTTTTAAACTCTTCGTAATCCATCAATTTTTCCATCAACCGTTCTTCCAATACCTCTTTTATCCGGTTCTTTAATTTCCAATTGTCGAGGTCAAGTACCGAGTTGATCTGATTGATTTCATGAGTTTGTATCACCAACTTATTATTACTTGTTTCAAGTTCACCATTCTTATTGTTCAACTCTGAGGTTCGTTCACTCACTTTTTGCTCCAACTCCCTATTTACTTTATCCTTCAATTGCATGTTCAATTCATGTTGATGGATAATTCTTCTTAGCGCGCGATCGCGATTGTCTTTCAGAATAGTAATTCTATCACCTAACGCAAGAGTTAGAAACAACATTTCAACAACAAAACTAAAGTGAAGGCTGTAGTGAGAAATGGTCGTTAATTCAATTACATTAAAAAACACAAGCGATCGCAAAAAGAACCCAATCAGTAAAAGTCCGTAGGCAATTACAAAATAACGGGCAGGGCGATACCCTCGCAACCAAACCCGAATACCGGTATAAAAAATTAATGAAAGAGGTAGTAACTCAATGAAACGAAACGCAAAAAATTCAGGATAAAAGAAAAACTCAAATAAGAAAATTAGTGTACGAAGCCCTATCATAGCCTTGAGCACTTTATCAAGCATAGGGGCTTTAGCGCGAGTACTCAAAAACCGTCTGGTGAAAATAAGCGCCCACAAAATTAACGAGTAAAGAAATATTCCACTAGTATAATTATTCCACTCCGGGTGGTTAGGCCATAAGTACTGAAAGCCTATACCATCCAAACTCATGGCATAGAGTGCCACACTTACTATGTAAAAAATGTAGTAGATATTTTTGATTTCACGAATAGCCAGAAAGACGAGAAAATTATAAAGTGCAATAATGAAGATCATCCCGTAAAAAGTGCCAAACAGAAAATATTCATTTAGCGCATAAAACATGAATCGGTTAACTGACCGAAATGCGATGCGGATATCAGCAAATTCATGGGATTGTACTTTAAAGTAGTAATACTCTGTACCATCAGAGCGCGGATCTAGTTGTACTTCAAAATTTTTGTGGGAAAAAAATCGCTGATTAAAAGGATGCCCATCACCCAGTACTAATTCTCTATAAGTTCCATTTTCGTTTGGCAAATAAGCCTCAATCAAATCGATTGTTTGATCATAGAATTCAATAAGCCAGATTTTATTTGATGAATTGTGTTGAACGGAAAACCGAATCCAATACGAGTTTCCTGATTGATAATCCTTATTTTGATACGATTCTCTTCGCTGAAATTTATCAGCATAGGATGGATCAACAATTTGAGAAAATGTAAGTGAGTTGGTTGAGTCAATAAAAAACTCAAGATCCTTCAAAAGAAAAATCCGTTCGTCAACCTGATCATCTACAATAGCCGTTTGAGCCAATGCTGACAGGCCAAGCAATAAACCAATAAATAATAATGCAATTCGCTTCACTCCACGTATTCATTCAATCCTCGATAAAGATCGGAAAAAAATAAGAAAAGGATAAAGTATTTATGTTCCGTGTATTGGTTTATCAATTTTCTGTTATCGAAACAAATAGTCGCGCAGCATAATTATGGGCATCTCTAAAAACTCCGCTTACCCTTCTCTTTTGGAGAAGGGACAGGGGTTGAGGTAATGAGAGCAAGGGTTTTTAGAGATGCCCTTATGATCTGATGAGCTGGATATTAGCGCTATTGTCTTGTCAATTTGATTGTGTCGTTCTCTAAAATGCTTCAAGCTACAGGCTACAAGCAGATACTTGCATTGCTATTGATATTTTTCAATTCGACACTACTTGAAGAACTTGAAGATGCATCAAAATATCGTTGACTTGACATTAGCTTCTGCATTGACAGAATCGAGTATCCAGCGACCAGAATCTAACAGTTCTTTTAAATTAGTTGTATTTTGCGCGATGCAAGTTACTATCACCCTTATCATCATTATCATTACCGTAGCGGTAAGTTTATACACCATGCAACAGCCCGCTATACTTAACAGCCTTATGATGAACCCTTACCAGGTTGTTCATTCAGGCCAGTATTATAGAATGATCTCATCAGGCTTTATTCACCGCGACCACATGCACCTGATCTTTAACATGTTTTCTTTTTATTTTTTTGGAACCCAATTAGAGTACATTTTTAAGGAAATATTTGGGAGCTTAGGTAGCGTACATTTTATAGCCTTGTATATATTGGGTATTGTGGTTTCTGATATCCCAACGGTAATAAAAAATCATAAAAATATTCACTACAATTCTTTAGGCGCCTCCGGAGCCGTATCGGCAGTTGTTTTTGCGTGCATATTATTTCTACCCTTGCGGGACATCTGTATATATGGCGTGTTCTGTTTTCCTGGTTTTATTTTAGGAATTGGCTACCTAATCTACTCCTATTTCAGCTCCAGAAAATCAAACGATGGCATCAATCACGATGCGCACCTTTAT
>JBBSBG010000070.1:0-11293 GCA_038251495.1 Cytophagales bacterium | reverse complement strand
GTATTTCCCTTGTGTTTTTAATGTTTGGTGTCTATTGTCTTACTACAGTCCTCTGGGAAGGCATAGGCATGTGGGGATTAAATAAAACGGTGGGTTGGGCTTGGGATATCACAAACTTCGTTTGGTGGGTAGGTATTGGTCACGCAGGCACATTGATTTCGGCCATCCTTTTACTGTTTCGTCAGAAATGGAGAATGTCAATCAACCGCGCAGCGGAAGCGATGACAATCTTTGCCGTTATCTGTGCGGCTACATTCCCGCTAGTACACATGGGTCGTTTATGGTTGGGATTTTACTGGGTACTACCTTTACCAAACACCTGGGGTTCGCTGTGGGCTAACTTCAACTCACCGTTGCTCTGGGACGTATTTGCCATCACAACGTACTTCATCGTTTCATTGGTGTTTTGGTACATTGGTCTGATTCCTGATTTTGCGGTTATCCGCGATCGTGCCATTAGGATGGGTAATAACACGCGTGCTACCATTTATAATGCCTTAAGTTTTGGATGGGATGGAGCTGCAAAAACGTGGATGCGTTACGAATCAGTAGCGTTAATCCTCGCTGGTCTCTCGACACCACTCGTGCTTTCAGTCCATACCATTGTATCCTTCGACTTTGCAACCTCAGTGGTACCGGGTTGGCACACTACTATTTTCCCACCATACTTTGTGGCGGGTGCAATTTTCTCAGGCTTCGCTATGGTGCTCACCCTGTTGATTGTAACCCGCAAAGTGTTTAAGCTTGAAGATTACATTACGATCTATCACATCGAACTAATGAACATTGTAATCATCATTACAGGTTCAATTGTTGGTATTGCTTACATCACGGAGTTTTTTGTTGCGTGGTACGCTCAGGTACCCGCTGAGTATTATGCGTTCTATAATCGTGCTACCGGACCTTACTGGTGGGCCTATTGGTCTATGATGACGTGTAATGTTATTTCCCCGCAACTCTTTTGGTTCAAAAAAATACGTACTAACATCGTTTCCACATTTGTGCTCTCCATTATTGTGAACATCGGTATGTGGTTCGAGCGCTTTGTAATTATTGTAACCTCTATTCACCGCGACTATCTGCCGTCAAGTTGGGCAATGTTTTATCCAACCATGTATGATGTGGGAGAGTACTTATTAACATTTGGCTTTTTCTTTACAGCCTTCTTCCTATTTGCTAAGTTTTTCCCGGTGATAAACATGGCTGAAGTAAAAAGTATTATAAAATCAACTTCCGAAAGGAAGCATTAATAGCGTATGAACAACACGACCGAAAATTATTTAGTGGGTATTTTTGACGATGAAGATATACTGCTTCACAGTGTAGAAGGTATTCGTGAGAAAGGTGTGAAAATACATGAAGTCTATACTCCATTTCCTGTCCATGGGTTGGACGAAGTGCTAGGATACACACGTTCGCGTTTGCCTATTGCTGCATTTCTATTCGGCATTACCGGTACCATCCTTGCCCTCACCATGCAAATCTGGATGTTGGGGTTTGACTGGCCTATGATTATCGGTGGAAAGAATTATGTTTCATTACCACCATTCATTCCGGTAACTTTTGAGTTGACTGTGTTATTGTCTGCCTTGGGTATGGTTGCAACCTTCTTTATTGTAAGCGACATGAAGCCTTACAAAAAACCACGGTCATACGACATTCGCAGCACAGATGATAAGCATGTGATGGCCATTGATTTGGCTGCAAATAAATTGAGTAAAGATGATATCAGCCGCATTCTAAAGGATAACGGGGCATCGGAGGTAAATGAGAAGAACTTTTAATATGAGGCAAATGCGTTTAATACTTTCAGGCTTTGCGATTATAACCGCGGCCACTTTATTGACTGGTTGCAAAGCTGGTGGTGATAATCCAGGGACGGAATATGCTCCTAACATGTACCACTCAGTTGCATACGAGGCGCTAATACAGATTACAGATAAGGATGCTGGAAAATGGGTGAACTCATTGGATACTGATCGTGGAGAGTATTATAACTCCAACCCTTACAATCCTTACACTATGAATATGCGTTTGCCTGTAGCTAATACCGTTCGCAGGAATGCAAATGGCTGGTTGCCGTATCGCGGTGCTAACGATACAACAGGGCTCAGGTTATCAAATGAGTTGGTAAATCCTTATGATGTTGCACCAGCTATTTTAGCCCAGGGAAAAACCCTCTACGAAAGCAATTGCCTGCATTGCCATGGAGCGAAAGGTGCTGGCGATGGTAAAGTAGCTGATAAATATCCAGGTGTGGCCAATTTGAATGGCGATGCTTACAAAAACATGACTGAAGGACATATATTCCATGTGATTACCTATGGAAAAGGCTTAATGGGCTCACATGGGTCTCAAGTAAACGAAGAGGAGCGTTGGAAGATTGCCAAGTATGTAAAACAACTACAATCGAATTAAAACTTACTAGATATCAAACCACATGGTAGCAGACGAACAATATATTTTTAAGCCAGAAACGAAACGAAGTATTTTTATTCTATTGGGTGTAGGTATACTTCTTTTTGTAGTAGGTGTTTTCATGGCCATGAACGCAGGAGAACATCATGCGGCAGAAGGTCATCATGCCTCGGTTGAAATTTCTAAAACCTTGGTAGCAAGCACAGAGCCAGCAGGCGAGGCTTCAGCCGAACATCATGAAACAGCTATTTGGTTAAAGAAGATATATTCTTCACTTTGGCATAACAACGTGTTCTTTACAGGCATGGGTCTTATTGGGTTGTTTTTTGTAGCTATTCAATATGCTGCGCAGGCAGGATGGTCGGCTCCTATTAAACGTATTCCGTTGGCCATGGGGCAGTGGATTCCGATCTCTGGTATTTTAATGTTAGGGCTTTGGTTTTTTGTAAAAGGAGACGTGTTTCATTGGACTCATCATTCACTTTATGTTGAAGGCACTGAAGAATTTGATAAAGCATTGAACGCCAAAAGTCCCTATTTCTTCTGGCCATTGCACGCTGGCGGATTTCCAGCTTTTTACATTTTAAGAATGGTTTTGTTCTTTGGATTATGGTATTGGTTTTTTACCCTTATCAAAAAGAAAATGTTGGCTGAAGATATTGAAGGCGGCACATCCAATTGGACCTCTGCAAGAAAATGGTCAGCAATCTTTTTAGTATTCTTTGGTTATAGTTCTTCGATAGCTGCTTGGGATTGGGTAATGAGCATTGACCCGCATTGGTTCAGTACCATGTTTGGCTGGTATGTGTTTGCAAGCTGGTGGGTAGCAGGATTAGCCATGATTACTTTAATTGTTGTGAATCTTAAAGAAGCAGGCTACCTGAAAATGGTTAATGCCAATCACCTGCACGATTTAGGAAAATTCATTTTTGCTTTTAGCATTTTCTGGACATACATCTGGTTTAGCCAGTTTATGTTGATCTACTATGCCAACATTCCTGAAGAAACTGTATACTTCATTGAACGAATTCAGAATGCTCCGTATTCCTGGATATTTTATTTGAGCCTGATCTTAAACTTCGTGCTTCCATTCTTGTTATTAATGACACGAGATGCTAAGCGACACATGTCTATGTTGAAAGTAGTTTGTCCGATTGTGATTGTAGGTCACTGGTTCGATTTCTATAATATGGTAACACCGGGTGTAATGCAGTATGATGGAGGATTAGGGTTAATAGAGATTGGATTGGCATGTGTTTTTTGCGCAATGTTTTTATACGTCACCATGAATGCACTTTCTAAAATGCCTTTGGTAGCCAAGAATGATCCGATGATGGAGGAGAGTTTGAATCACCACATTTAATTTGGAAACACTGAATAAAGAAAAAGTATGATGAGTTTGATAATTGGTTTGGGGGTAGTGTTGCTGCTGGGCATACTCTACCTGATTTTCAGGATAGGAAACCTTGTGGGGTTGGTTAAGGGAAAAGAAGAGGAAGAAGAAGATTCCTCATGGAATACAATAAACGCTTACCTGCTGCTTTTCTTTATGATTGGTGGTTTGGGTTGGTTTTTTTGGTATTCATATGTTCATTTTGAAGGTTATACATTGCCTGTTGCCAGTGAGCATGGTGAGGTAACAGATTATCTATTCTGGCTAACTATGGCCGTTACGGTGGTTGCCTTTGCCCTTATTTTCATCGTTATGTTCTGGTTCACCTTTAAATATCGGTATCAAAAAGGAAGAAAGGCAGTTTTTTTTGCGGATGATCATAAACTTGAAATTGCTTGGACTGTTGTTCCTGCAATTGTGTTAGCGCTCTTGATATTTAGCGGGTTAAAGGCTTGGAACGATATAACGGGTCCGGCCTCTAAAGATGCTTATGTTATCGAGATGGTAGGTCAGCAATTTTTGTGGACTGCGCGCTATCCTGGTGTAAAAGATAAGATGCTTGGAAAGCAGAACTATAAAATGATTGATGCCTCTAATGAATTTGGTCTGGATCTATCCGATAAAAATTCGTTTGATGATTTCAAATCACTTGAGTTGCACTTACCGAAAGGTACTGAAGTTCAGTTGATGATTCGCGCGAAGGATGTTTTGCACAGTGTGTTTTTACCACATTTTAGGTTGAAGATGGATGCTGTGCCCGGTATGTACACAACATTTAAGTTCATCCCAACAAAATCAACAGCTGATATGCGTGAAGAAACGGGTAATCCAAATTTCAACTACGAAATGGCTTGTACTGAAGTTTGTGGGCGTGGCCATTTTTCAATGCGCTTTCCGGTTTTTGTTCATGACACCATTGAAGATTACGAAAAATGGATGGCTTCGCAAGAGGCTTGGCTGAAGCAGAACCCTGATTACTTAAAACGGGTTCCAGCTAATTTAAGAGAGGCGGCAATTATTAAATCAGGTATTCCGGTTGATAGCCAAGAAGCAATCATGGCAGCTCCGGTTACTGTTACATTAAACTAAGATATTTGGAATCATGGCAACAATAGATTTGCATCAGACTACATCTACCGAGCATCATGACGATCATGGTCACGACCACGCTCATCATGGAAATTTTTGGACTAATTACGTTTTCTCTGAAGATCATAAAGTAATAGCAAAACAATTCCTGATTTCAGGCATGGCTTGGGCGCTCATTGGAGGAACTCTTTCAGTACTTTTTAGATTACAGTTAGGATTTCCAAATGCTGACTTGTCGTGGTTGAAACCAGTTCTTGGAGGTTGGTTAACACCTGAAGGAAAAATTGATCCTGAATTTTATTTGGCGCTGGTAACCATGCACGGTACCATCATGGTGTTCTTTGTTCTTACAGCTGGCTTGAGTGGAACGTTCAGTAACTTTTTAATTCCGCTTCAGATTGGTGCGCGTGATATGGCCAGCGGTTTTATGAATATGTTGTCTTACTGGTTCTTCTTTTTATCCAGTTGCATCATGTTTACTTCTTTGTTTATTTCAACAGGACCTGCATCTGGAGGTTGGGTAATTTACCCACCACTTAGTGCGTTGCCGCAGGCCATGCAAGGCTCTGGGTTAGGAATGACGTTGTGGCTTGTAGCTATGGTATTTTTCATCGTAAGTTCGCTACTGGGCAGCATCAACTACATTTCTACGGTAATCAACATGCGCACAAAAGGCATGTCGTTTACTAAGATGCCTCTTACTATCTGGGCATTTTTCTTTACCGCTATTATTGGTATTCTTTCTTTCCCTGTTTTGTTTGCAGCTGCTTTATTACTGGTTTTCGACAGAAGTTTCGGTACTAGCTTTTATCTATCTGATATATATATAGGTGGTGAAGCGTTACCAAACCAGGGTGGAAGTCCTATTTTGTTCCAGCACTTATTCTGGTTCTTAGGTCACCCCGAAGTATATATTGTGTTATTGCCGGCATTGGGTATCAGTTCAGAGATTATCGCCACTAATTCGCGGAAGCCAATTTTCGGTTACAAAGCGATGGTTGGCTCTATGTTATTTATTGCAATCTTATCATTCGTAGTATGGGCGCATCATATGTTTGTAACGGGTATGAATCCTTTCTTAGGTTCAATTTTTACTTTACTTACGTTGATTATTGCAGTGCCGTCTGCAGTTAAAATCTTTAACTACGTAACTACACTTTGGAAGGGTAATATCAAGTTCACAGCCGCCATGTTGTTTTCAATAGGTCTTGTTTCATTTTTCTTAACTGGCGGTATTACTGGTATCTTTTTAGGTAATTCAGCCATTGACATTCAATTGCATGATACCTATTTCGTTGTTGCTCACTTCCATTTGGTAATGGGCAGTGCTTCCTTCTTTGGAATGGTGGCTGGTGTTTATCATTGGTTCCCTAAAATGTTTGGTCGTATGATGGATGAGAAACTTGGGTATATACACTTCTGGTTAACGTTTGTAGGCGTTTACCTTGTGTTCTTCCCAATGCACTATATTGGTATTGCAGGGTTTCCAAGAAGATATTATTCATGGACAAATTTTGAAACCTTCAGTGGCTTTGCAGACTTAAACATGTTGGTGAGTATTGCTGCCATCATGACATTAGCCGCTCAATTCATTTTCTTGTTCAACTTCATCTATAGTATATTCCGCGGTAAGCAGGCATCAGCAAACCCATGGAAATCAACAACTTTGGAGTGGACAACACCACGTATTCCCGGACACGGAAACTGGCTTGGAGAAATTCCAACCGTGTATCGTTGGCCATATGATTATAGCAAGCCCGGTGCGAAGGATGATTATATTCCGCAGCATATTCCATATTCTGAAACTCCAGAATCAAACTTGCCTCATGAGAATGAGTTGATCAAATTGGAAATGGAGGAGAATGCTATTGTGGTAGAAGGTCATAAGCATTAACAACATTTACGATTCAATAATCAAGGTTGTCGATCGATTAATCTTGCTTGTTAAGTTTTGAATTACTTAAATGGACGAAGCAAATACAGCGACCAAAGGATTTAGAAAGCTTTGCCTTTCGACTTTAGTCGCTGTTTATTTTTTAATATTATTGGGCGGTATCGTGCGCACCACAGGGTCGGGTATGGGTTGCCCCGATTGGCCCAAGTGCTTTGGCACGTGGATTCCTCCAACATCAATCGATCAACTACCCTTAGATTACAAAGAGAAGTTTTCAACCTTTCGGAATACTAAGAATCAAAAATTTGCCCGATACCTTACTGTTTTTGGATTTAGAAAAACAGCGAACGCAATTTTAACGGATGATTCAATTTTAGAGGAGGCAGATTTTAATGCTACCAAAACCTGGATTGAATATGCGAATAGGGTTGTTGGCGTTATTATTGGATTTTTAATTGTTGCTCTTTTTTTTCGATCACTTAGGTTTAGAGGAAATAGACCCTCATTCTTCTGGGTTTCTTTTGCCACATTAATTATTGTTATCATTCAGGGCTGGTTTGGATCTATTGTGGTATCAACCAATCTTACTTCGTGGACAATTACGTTGCACATGCTTCTTGCCTTTGTGCTTATCGGATTGTTGGTTTGGCTGTATGTAAATAGCGGTGAACCTGAGCCCATGATGGTATCGTTGAGTCTTAAATTAATGTTGGCTGCTTGTATGATACTACTACTTGTGCAGGTTGTTTTAGGCACTGAGGTTCGAGCGGCTATCGATCGGGTTGCCGCGCAATTACAACCTCGCGAAAACTGGATTTCTGCTGTGTGGGCAAAGTTTGTTATCCACCGCACATTCTCTTGGGTGGTGTTAATTTTTAACAGTGTATTAGTTGGGTTATTGGTTAAAACTACTGGCCGGAATCCTTTAACAGTAAGCCTTATCGTGTTAATTTTGCTCACCTTATTGACAGGGGTTGGTATGGCTTATTTGTCAGTGCCAGCCGCTTTGCAGCCAGTTCATTTGCTGTTGGCCACTGTCACGTTTGGCGTGCAGTTTATTTTGTTTTTGAGACTTACAACAAATAAGGTAAATGAGTTAGTAAATTAAATATGACTTCAAATATTCAACCTGCTTCTGGATTAACCTTTGTGCTTTACAAGACTAAAGCCTTTGTTGAACTATTAAAAGTTCGACTCTCCATGTTGGTAGCTTTTTCCTGTGCTTTTGGGTATGGACTTGCTACTCATGGTAGTGTGAATTGGGAAGTATTAATCATGTTATTTTTTGGTGGGTTCCTTCTTTCTGGTGCATCAGGTGCTATCAATCAAATTCTTGAAAGAGATTTTGATAAGGTGATGACCCGCACACAAAACAGACCAATCCCCACAGGCAGATTGAGCGTAAGCGAAGCAAACATTTTTGCAGGCATTTGTTTACTGTTGAGTTTACTGATTTTGTGGATATATACGAATCCGCTCACCGTGTTGCTCTCGTTCGTTTCGATGGTGTTGTATAGTTTTGTGTACACACCCCTTAAGCGGGTAGGCCCGATAGCTGTTTTTGTTGGCGCTATTCCAGGTGCCTTGCCACCACTCTTAGGATGGATTGCAGCAACAGGTTCAATTACACATGAGGCGTTAATCATTTTCGGAATTCAATTTATTTGGCAGTTTCCGCACTTCTGGGCAATTGCCTGGGTGGCTGATGATGATTATAAAAAAGCTGGATTCAAATTGTTGCCATCGGGTGGAGGTAAAGATCACAACACGGCAGTTCAAATAATGATTTATACTTTGTTTTTAATCCCACTGGGTTTGTTGCCCGCCAAGTTCGGAATCACCGGGTTAGATTCAGCCATTGTAGCAACCGTATGCGGAGTTGCCTTTTTCGCCCAAACGTTTTCACTTTTGAAAACAGGAAGCCGTCAATCCGCGTTAAGAATTATGTTCGGTTCGTTTTTGTATTTACCGATTGTGCAGATTGCTTATTTGTTAGATAAAATTTAAAAAGGGGAAAGAATGGAGAAGTCGATGTCAACAGATTTTAAGATTGTAGAAGAGCCAAAGCAACCCATCTCAATGAATCCAAAGAAATTTGGGTTGTGGTTATTCATTGGCAGTGTTGTGATGTTATTTGCCGCTTTTACATCAGCCTATATAGTGCGGCAAGCCGAAGGTAATTGGTTGGTTTTTGAGTTGCCGACTTTATTTACCATTTCATCTATTGTAATTTTTATAAGTAGTATCACGATGCACGGAGCCTATCTGGCTGCCAAAAAGGATAATCTGGAAACGGTAAAGATTTTGATTACGATAACATCGGTTTTAGGACTTGTGTTTTTGGTGCTGCAATTTGAAGGTTGGCAGGATTTAGTTTCGCGGCAAGTTTATTTGGTAGGAAATCCCTCAGGGTCATTTCTCTATATCATTACAGGCCTGCATGGTCTGCACTTAATCAGTGCCATTATCTTTTTGCTGATCGTTATGGTTTCTACCTACCGGTATCAGGTTCATTCTAAAAGCCTGAATCAGATAGAAATGTGCGTAACCTACTGGCATTTTTTAGGCGGTCTTTGGCTATATTTGTTTGTATTCCTATTATTGTATCGATAAATCTAATATCTGATTATGGCAAATAGTACAGCCACAGCAATTTCTGAAAAAGGCCTTTGGGATGGCGGAGTTTCACCCATGGGTGCGAGCTACGGCAAGCTCATGATGTGGTTCTTTCTGCTCTCAGATGCATTTACTTTTTCCGGTCTACTAATTACCTACGGGTTAGTTCGTTCTTCGCATCCGGCATGGGAAGGAGTGCGTGAAGAGTTCGTTTTCTCCACAGAATACTGGCCTATTCCCGAACGTGTTTTTGAGGCAGTTCCATTTTTACATGGTATTTCATTGCCTCTTGTGTTTGTTGGTATCATGACCTTCGTTCTTATTATGAGTTCGGTAACAATGGTGCTGGCAGTGGAAGCAGGCCATCGCATGGATAGAAAGGCTGTTGAAAAGTGGATGCTTTGGACACTTCTCGGGGGCATTGCCTTCTTAGGCTGTCAGGCTTGGGAGTGGACCCACTTTATTGTGGGCACCGAAACAGCTACCATCAAGGAGGTATTTAATTTGACCACTGGGATCTGGGATAAGGTGCCAGTCACCGGAGCCAATCTTCATGTCAATCAATATGGTCCACAAGCCTTTGCTGATTTCTTTTTCTTCATTACAGGATTTCACGGCTTCCACGTTTTTAGTGGAGTAATGTTTAATTTCCTTATTTATTATAACACCGTTACGGGTGTATATGAGCGCAGAGGCCATTATGAAATGGTTGAGAAGGTTGGTTTGTATTGGCACTTTGTGGATTTGGTTTGGGTATTTGTATTTACATTCTTTTATCTTGTATAAATAAAATAGCATGGCACATCATTCAATCGAGCCTCAAGTAACAGTACTTCCGCCCGACAAGGAGAAAATAAAAAGACTTTGGACTGTTGCTGGAATTTTAGGGTTAATAACCGCTGTTGAATTTGCTATTGCATTTTTATGGCCACACGGGGTTGCCAAAACTGCCCTCTTTGTAATACTCACTATTGTTAAGGCAGGTTATATCGTTGGTGAGTTCATGCACCTTCGCTACGAGGTAAAAGTTCTTTTCTGGGCTATTCTTGTTCCGGTCTTGTTTATTATTTGGATGCTGGTTGCGTTTGTCTATGAAGGGATGAAGATGCCTGTTTTTCTTTGATGAATAGCAATTGACAGTTGACAAAGAGTAAAGTCTGGATTTCACATTGACATAAGTTCATGATTTTTGTCAATTCTTTTCTTGTCAATTTCAAAAAAGAAATAATAAAAAAAGTAGAGTAACAAATGAGTGCTAAGGTGAAGAACTTTAGCCTTCTTTTTGTGTTGATACTATATCCATGTTAAAGAAACTGATTTACCTTTTCCTTGCCTTGCTTTTGCCAATCGGAGTATTTCTGTTTCTGAAAGCGTTTGGTAAAAATGAGTTTACAATTCCTGTTTACTTTGAAAAGGAAATGGCTGAGTACCCCACCTCCTGTTCATACGATTATGCAACGCCTTATTCAGTGCCAGATTCCATTATGAAAGCAGCAGGCCGGAAAGGAGAGTCCGTAGTATTAATCATTGCAGATCATTCCCCAGAGGTAAAGAAGAATCTTAGACATTTAGCTGAAGAGTTTGAATCAAATGACTTCCAGCTTATTTCTTCAGATGAAACCAATGAGTGGGATAGATGGTATGCGTGTTTCTTCTTTTTAAAGAAGCCGTGGACGGCCGTGTTGATTGATTCGGATAGGAAAATAAGAGGGTATTATGCGCCAAATTCCCGTGAGGAAATGGATCGACTGATTGTTGAAATGAAAATTTTATTGAAACAATATTGAATATTATATTTTACCGCAAAGGCGCTATGTCACAAGGAATATGTTTTCCAACCGAGTAGATTGACCAACAAAACCTTGTAGCTGCGCCTGCCTTTG
>JBBSBG010000069.1:0-11387 GCA_038251495.1 Cytophagales bacterium | reverse complement strand
TTGCACTCGATCAGGGAACTACAAGTTCGCGAGCGGTGCTTTTTAATGAGCAAGGCGAAATAAAAGGAATTGCTCAGCAGGAATTTCAGCAGATTTTTCCAAACTCAGGTTGGGTTGAACATGATCCCGAAGAAATCTGGAGTTCGCAGTTGGGTGTGCTTCAAAAACTGATCTCTGAAAACAAAGTTGATCTCAATTTAATAGCAGCAATAGGCATCACGAATCAACGTGAAACAACTATTATCTGGGATCGCAAAACAGGTGAGCCTATTTATAATGCAATCGTCTGGCAAGACAAACGCACAGCTTCCATTTGCGAGGAATTAAAAACAAAAGGACTAACGGATTATGTTCGGGAAAATACCGGGCTGGTTATTGACTCGTATTTCTCTGGAACAAAAATAAAATGGATTCTCGATAAAGTAGAAGGGGCGAGGCAGAAGGCTGAGAAGGGTGAACTTGCATTTGGTACGGTTGACACTTGGTTAATCTGGAAATTAACCAACGGTAAATCACATGTAACCGATTATTCCAACGCCTCGCGCACGATGATTTACAATATCAGAAAATTGCAATGGGATGAAAAACTTCTTGCTGAGTTGCAAATTCCAAAATCGATTTTACCAGAAGTAAAGCCTTCTGCTTCATTGTTTGGATCATGGCAGGTAGGCGGAGTTGAGATTCCAATTGCGGGTGTAGCTGGTGATCAGCAAGCTGCACTTTTTGGTCAGGCATGTTTTGAGCCCGGCATGGCAAAGAATACTTATGGCACGGGATGCTTTATGTTAATGAATACAGGTTCCACTATTCAGCAATCAAAAAACGGATTGATAACAACCATCGCCTGGGGGCTTGACGGGAAAGTTGAGTACGCGCTAGAGGGTAGTGTATTTATTGCGGGAGCAGCTGTGCAATGGCTGCGCGACAGTTTACATCTGATCGATCAATCCAAGGACTCAGAATATTTTGCAATGAAAGCTCTTGGTTCCAACGAAGTATATGTAGTACCGGCTTTTGCCGGATTGGGCGCACCCTATTGGGATATGTATGCCCGAGGTGCAATCTTTGGGTTAACACGCGATACCGGTAAAGATCATATTATCAAAGCCACATTAGAATCATTGGCCTATCAAACAAAAGATATCCTTAATGCCATGCAGGAAGATGCCGGATTAAAACTGGCAAGCTTAAAAGTAGATGGTGGTGCTTGTGCGAATAATATTCTCATGCAGTTTCAGGCTGATATTTTAGGTACTGAAGTTGAGCGACCTGAAGTAATTGAATCTACCGCTTTAGGTGCTGCTTACCTTGCGGGAATTCAGATAGGACTTTGGAAAAAAGAGAGCATTGTTAAGAATAGAAAAATTCAAAAGCGATTTGTTCCTGATATGGATGAGAAAACGCGAGTACATTTGTATAAAGGCTGGCAAAAAGCTGTGCAACGTACTATGGGATGGATAGATCAATAACTTATTATGAGTTGGTGATACTTTCTAAATAGAGCCGATCAGGATCTAAATCAATTTCATCATTCCAGGCAACTGTTCCGTTTAAAATAAATACTTTCTTAAAAAGAATAGGATTTGAGAGACGCTCGTAAACAGGATAACTAAAGTAAGGCGTCATATCAAATATTTTAATTTCCTTATTCGTAAAGGTTATTTTTTACTTACTTTCTCCTAATGCTATTACTGCTTTTGCTCGTGGATTCATATTTATTTTAATGGATCAATGGTAAATACTTTTTGTCCAGTTACAGCTAAATGCCAGTCTGCCATTAGCGAATCTTTATGAATTTCAATCTAGGCTAGGAGCAACCTTTCTTTATTATTTGGCAAATCGCCTTCAATCAAAATCCCCTCAGGAATTTGATATACCCCCTCTTTTTCACCCTACTTAACATGTATGTGTGGCAACTTGTGTTTCTTATTATCTAAATAATACATGGAAACTATAAGCCCATAGAACATTGAGATAACAGGCATAAAATTTTCGTTATTTTGTTGCAAAGTTAGTACTTTAACAACAAAATTCAGCTTGGTTTCAAACATCCTTTCCCGCCAAATAAATATTGATTTATTAAAATCAACATCTTTCGATTTGTTAATAATTGGGGGTGGCATAACTGGAGCCGGTATGGCGTTGGATGCAGCATCGCGTGGACTGAAAGTAGCGCTTGTTGAGAAATCGGATTTTGCTTATGGTACTAGTAGCCGGTCAACTAAATTAATTCATGGTGGTCTTCGCTACCTTAAACAACTTGAGTTTGGTTTAGTTAAAGAAGTGGGCAGGGAGCGTGCTGTGGTGCATAAGTTAGCACCGCATTTAGTCGTTCCAGAAAAAATGCTGTTGCCACTTTATGAGAAACGCGGGTTTGGCAGTTTACTTACTTCCATCGGATTAAAGTTGTATGATTTGCTGGCGGGGGTGACACGGGAAGATCAACGCAGGATGCTTACGCGCAGCCAAACCTTAAAACAAGAGCCCTTGCTCAAAGCTGATGATGTAAAAGGCGGAGCAATCTATGCTGAGTATCGCACGGATGATGCCCGATTAACTGTGGAACTGGTCAAGACGGCTGCACAGCATGGAGCTTGTGTTGTTAATTATTGCGAGGTATTCAATTTCGAATATCAAAACAATAAGATTAGCGGAGTAGTCATTAAAGATCATATTACCGGCTCTACGTTTACAACAAAGGCAACGGTTGTGGTAAGTGCTGCCGGTCCGTGGGTGGATACCTTGCGGGAAATCAATAAATCTAAAAAAGGAAAGCGACTTCATCTTACGAAGGGTGTTCATTTGGTTATTTCTCATAATAAGTTTCCTGTTCATCAGGCAATCTATTTTGATGTGGAAGATGGGCGAATGATTTTTGCAATTCCACGTGGAGAAATTACTTATGTTGGAACAACCGATACGAATTATCAGGGCATTATTGATGATGTTCACACTTCGAAGGAAGATGCAGAGTATTTGGTGAATGCAGTGAACAGAACCTTTCCAACAGTTAATTTGACTTTGGCCGACATTGAATCAAGTTGGGCAGGGTTAAGGCCGCTCATTCATGAAGAAGGAAAATCTGCATCGGAACTTTCCCGCAAGGACGAAATTTTTAAATCAGATTCTGGTTTAATTTCTATTGCTGGAGGTAAGTTAACAGGCTACCGCAAAATGGCTGAGCGTGTTGTTGACCTTGTTATGGAGGAATATTTCGAAGATCAGGAAACGCCATGTAAAACTGAAGAGATTCGATTTATTGGATCGGACTTTAAAAACTATAAGCAAGTAATAGAATATATTACGTCAGTTTCAGAACAGCTTGAGCAAGCTGGACTTGCAAGCAGAGCTGCGTACCTTGTTAACAATTATGGAAAGCAAACCGATGCTATTCTTTCTCACTTTAAAGCTCAGCATGAGTTAACGGTAGTTGGGTTAGTTAAATCAGAACTTTGGTTTTGTTTAAATAATGAAATGGTGGAAAGACCCGATGATTTTTTGATTCGCAGAACCGGCTTGTTGTATTTCAATAGACCGTTATTGGAATTAGTGCTTAGACCCGTCCTCGAAGAATTTAAGAAGCAATTCAATTGGTCTGACCAGGATTTTGAGATTGAGCACCAAAAAATGAATCAACTGATTTTCGATGTCCATAATTTTAATTGATAGACCAGTAAGCTGAATGAAATACGTTTTATTTTTAGTGGGCATCTCATTGTTGATAGGAATAGAAATTGCCCGCGTTTATTTTATCATGCCCTTTCCGGGAAGTCAAGAAGAAAATACTATTGAACTTGCCTACTTTCTGGATCAGTATATTTTTCTATTTCGGATAGCAGGCATACTCCTTATTGCCTATCCAACCTACTTTTTTTTAACCAAAAGTAAATCAACAATTAAATGGACAGCAATCATGCTGCTTGTATTTTGGGTAATGACCGCTTATGCATTTAATTTTAAGTTTCTGGCTGATAAGATGTTTTATCAACCGGAAAATAAAATCTTATTAACAGCAGATAAAAACAAAGTCTCAGTTAAAAAATTTGTATTGGGAATTGTTATTAATGGGCAAGCCAAGGCTTATCCTATTGAAATAATTGGCTACCACCATCAAGTGCGCGATACTGTTGGTGGTGAGCAGGTGATGGTTACGTATTGCACAGTGTGTCGAAGCGGACGAGTATTTAAGCCTGAAGTTGACGGACAGCTCGAAAATTTTCGACTCGTGGGTATGGATCATTTCAATGCCATGTTTGAAGACAGTCGCACCAAAAGTTGGTGGCGGCAAGCAAGTGGCGAAGCGATTGCAGGCCCGTTAAAAGGTAAGAAGCTGGCTGAGATACCTTCAGAACAAATGACCTTAGCAGCGTGGCTTAAACGATATCCTGAATCTTTTATACTGCAGCCTGATGTTAAGTTCACTGATCAATATACAGATTTGGTCGGTTATGATGATGGCACTATAGAAGGTTCACTTGAAGGTAGAGATTCACTTTCCTGGCAAAAGAAATCGTGGGTAGTAGGCGTGTCGCTTGGTTTATTTGCCAAGGCTTATGATTGGAATGAATTGAAGGAGAAGAGAATAATTAATGATGATGTTGCGGGAACTCCCTTACTAGTTGTTTTGGAAAATGACACGGCCTCATTTCATGTCTGGAATCGAATACTAAATTCTGACACCCTGAATTTTATAGTTAGCGACAGTTTAAAAACGTTTGTTGATACAAAAACGAAGTCAGTCTGGAACTGGCAAGGCACGTGTATTGAGGGTCAATTTAAAAATTCATCATTGACTCCAATACAATCTTATCAAGAATTTTGGCATTCGTGGAAAACATTTCACCCGAACACAGCTCAATATTTAAAAGAGTAAAAAATAGGGGTCATACCACTTCGAGCGGTCAGACCCCTCACAGAAATATTTTCTATTATGAAAAAAATTTTCCTTGTCGGATTTTTAATTTTTTTGGTTGGCTGTGCGCCACAAAAACAAACTCCAGATGACGAGTGGATACAATTATTTAATGGCCACGATCTTGACGATTGGATTGTAAAAGTCCATCATCATGAGTCCGGTGTAAATTTCGGAAATACGTTTCGGGTTGAAGATGGGTTAATCAAAGTTAGATACGATCAGTATGGAGATTTTAACGATCAGTTTTCTCATCTTTATTATAAGCAACCATTTTCGCACTTTCAATTAAAGTTTGAATATCACTTTACAGGCGAGCTACAAAAAGGCGCTCCGGAATATACTATTCTTAATAGCGGAGTAATGTTTCATTCACAAGATCCGCAAAGCATTTTAAAAGAACAGAACTGGCCCATCTCGGTTGAGATGCAATTATTAGCTGGGCTGGATGACGGCATGCCTCGCCCGACAGGAAATATGTGTTCTCCAGGAACTGAAATCGTGTTTGAAGGAAAACTCTATGACGGTCATTGCCTAAATTCAACTTCTAAAACCTATGATAGAAACGAGTGGGTGAGTGGTACTCTTATTGTGCTGGGCGATTCATTGATAACTCACATCATTAATGGCGATACAGTTTTGCAATATAGCAAGCCAACTATAGGTGGCGGAGTTGTAAAAGGTTTTGATAGCTTACTCTGGCAACCGGGAAAGGCTCTGACTTCAGGCTTTATTGCTTTGCAAAGTGAGGGCCAGCCAATTGAGTTCAGAAACATTCACTTGATGAACTTGAAAAAGAAAGACTAGCCCTTATTTTTATCAATGGAAAAAGCCTGGTGGAAGGAAATTGTTGTTTATCAAATTTATCCGCGCAGTTTTAAAGACAGTGATGGCGATGGCGTTGGCGATTTGCGCGGCATCATTCAAAAACTGGATTATATTCAAAGTCTGGGTGTAGATGCTGTATGGCTTAACCCAATATACAAATCGCCAAATGATGATGGTGGTTATGATATCAGCGATTATTATTCCATTCAACCTGAGTTTGGAACTATAGACGATTTTGATGAGCTACTTTCCGGCTTGCATGAGCGAAATCTTAAACTAATCATGGATTTGGTTTTAAATCATTCATCGGATGAGCATGATTGGTTTAAAGAGTCGAGAAAATCGAAGACTAATCCATATCGCGATTATTATTTTTGGAAGGATGGCAAGAATGGTGAGCCGCCAAATAACTGGCCATCTTTTTTTGGAGGAAGCGCCTGGCAGTTCGATGAGTTGACAGGTCAGTACTACCTTCATTTGTTTTCTAAAAAACAGCCTGACTTAAACTGGGAGAATCCTAAGCTAAGAGAAGAGATTCAACAACTTATGAAATTTTGGCTTGAGAAAGGTGTGGACGGCCTTCGCTTGGATGTGATCTCGGCTATTTCGAAGCGAATAAGTTTTGATGATACTGATACACCTGATTTTAATGAGACCATTAGACGATATTATGCTAATGGACCAAGACTAAAAGAATTTATCGCGGAAGCAAAAGATAAAGTTTGGCAACATTATGATGTTGTTACAGTAGGTGAAGGTCCTGGAATTATTCCACAAAACGCGAAAGACTACTTAGATCCTGAGAGTGGATTGAATATGATCTTTCATTTTGGTCACATGTTTTTAGATCAAGGCGCAGGTGGAAGATTTGATCCAGTTCCATGGACCATGAAAGACTTCAAGCAAATATTCAAAGAATGGAACGATGCGTTTGCCGAAAATGGATGGGGAAGTATTTTTTTAGGCAACCATGATTTTCCGCGGATGGTTTCGCGATGGGGCAATGATAAAATGTATTGGCAAGAGTCTTCTAAATTGTTGTGCACACTCTTACTTTCCATGCGGGGTACACCCTTCATTTTTATGGGCGATGAAATTGGGATGACTAACACAAAACTTGATTCGATAGATCAAACAATGGATATAGAAACTCAGACAGGTTGGCGAGTGGCGCAAGCTAAAGGAGTATCCGAAAGTGATTTTTTGAAAGCGGCTAACTATGCTGGTCGAGACAATGCAAGAACGCCCATGCAATGGGATGCTCAACCCTACGCGGGTTTTACCACAGGAACAGCGTGGATGCCTGTAAATCAGAACTTTAGATATATTAATGCAGAGGCACAGGAGCATGATAAAGACTCAATCCTTAACTATTTTCGAGCAATGATTAGAATTCGAAAAATGCATGGGGCCTTGCTTTATGGTGATTATAAACAAGTAGATTGCGAGGATGACTCCTTATTCATTTTTTTACGTGAATGGGAGAAAGAAAAAGTCCTTATTGTTCTTAATTTTTCTGATCAGGTTGCTAACTTACCCAACCAAGTAATCCCAAATTTGGCAAAGAGGCTGATTGGTAATTATCCGGAAAATAGTTCTGCCAATGAATTGAAACCTTGGGAGGCTGTTGTTTATAGCATTAAAGATAATTCATAATCTACCGATGAATAAAAACTTATGGGGCATTGATTTAGGGGGCACAAAAGTTGAAGGAGCAGTGCTCAATTCTGCTGCTGATCCTAAAGTTCTATTTCGCGATCGCCTACCCACCGAAGGTCATAAAGGCTATGACCATATTTTAGGTCAAATAAAAAGCGTGGTTGACAAGATGGAAGCAACCATGGGCTATAAGCCTGCAAAAATAGGTATTGCCACACCAGGCACATTAGATCCAGGTCTTGGTTTAATGAAGAACAGTAACTCAACGAGTCTTAATGGAAAGCCGCTAAAAAAAGATCTTGAAAAATTATTAGGTGTTGAACTTTTTATGGCTAACGATGCCAATTGCTTTGCACTTGCTGAAGCAAACATGGGTGCTGCAAAAGAAAAATATCCTAACGCAAAAGTTGTGTTTGGTGTTATTATGGGCACTGGCGTTGGCGGAGGTGTAGTGGTTGACGGAAAAGTGATTAATGGGCTTCAGGGAATTGGTGGCGAGTGGGGGCATAATTATTTGGATGAATCCGGGGGTGCTTGCTATTGTGGTAAGATTGGGTGTGTGGAGAAGATATTAGCTGGCCCGGCACTTGAGAAATATTATACCTCAATAAGTGGTCAATCAAAAAACATGAAAGAAGTTTATGAACTTTATAAAAATGGCTCTGATCCTTTTGCTAAGCAGACAATGGATAGACTAACTCATTTTTTTGGTTTAGCGCTAAGTGTTGTTGTGAATATTTTAGATCCGGATGTGATTGTTATTGGCGGTGGGGTTGGCAATATAGACCTGATCTATTCAGACGGCATGGAGTCCTTGAAGAAAAGTGTGTTTAATAATCGGTTAGATACCCCAGTGATAAAACCTAAGTTAGGCGATAGTGCGGGTGTATTTGGTGCTGCTTTCCTTGTAAATTAGATAAAGGGCATCTCTAAAAACTCCACTTACCCTTCTCTTTTGGTAGAAGGGGCAGGGGTTGAGGTATTAGAAGCAAGGGTTTTTAGAGATGCCCTAAAAAGATTGATTTTAGTGAAGATGTAAAAACGATACTATGAAAAAGATTGCAGTTATAGGTCCAATCCCACGCGATCACATTGTGACGCATAGCGGAGACCTGATACAAAAGTGGGGCTGTGTTACACATCCCGTAATTGCACTATCTACATTAGCTGGTGATCAACTCGAAATTATTCCCGTATGCCATGTGCGCACAGTCGATCTTGATAATGTGGAAGAAGTTTTTAAAGGATACAGTGGCCTAAATCTTAAGCACATTACTACTGCTAATGATCAGGGTGATATTATTAGTCTTAGGTTTCTTGATCAGAATAATAGGGTTGAGCGTCAAACCGGATTTATGGATCCTATTCTGCCCAATGATTTATCAAAACTTCTGAAATGCGATGTATTTGTTTTCATTCCTATTAGTGATTATGAAATATCATTGGATACACTGAAATTCTTAAAAGAAAAAAGCAAAGGCACAATTATCTTTGATGCGCACGGACCAACAACTTCTTGTTTAGTGAACGGTGAGCGTCAGCGTAAATTCTGGATTGATCGCGATCAATGGTTGCCCTACATCGATGTGCTAAAGATGAACCTCGAGGAAGCTCATGCATCCTGGTTTAAGAAAGAATATGAAAGTGAAGATTTTTCTTCGGAAGAATTAGAGCGCAAAGAAATCCGCGCATTTGCCGAACATTGCTTAGGCATGGGTGTAAAGTGCGTATATGTTACGTTGGATTCGCGCGGGTGCTTAACCTATTTTAAAAAGAAAGGCGAGGTAGTTGAAGAGCTGGTGCCTTCAATAAAAGTTAATAAAGTAATTGACACAACAGGCTGTGGCGATTCCTTTGCCGGTGGCCTTTCGTATGGATTAGTTCAAGACCCAACCGACTATGTGCGTGCTGCTCAATATGGAAATGCCTTTGGCGCCTTGCGCACACAGGGAAAAACTTTTGAAGTATTTAAGTCATTAAAAGAAACCAATCAAATTATCGCTCAAGGTCATGTGTAAATTGGTAGCTGATGTTATTTAACGTTTATAGATTTCAATTTATCCCCAAGGGGGTCATACCGCTCACCTTTTAAATATATTAATAATGGCAGATCAAAGCAGTCAGTCTCCTAATAGTTTACCAAACAGTTAACCCCTAACTTTTTTTAATGATTAAAGCTGTAATTTTTGACCTCGATGGAGTAATTATTGACACCGCCCACTACCATTATATTGCCTGGAAACGATTAGCAAGCGAATTTGGCATAACCTTAACACCGGCTCATAACGAATTATTGAAAGGGGTTAGTCGTATGCGTTCGCTTGAAATTATTTTATCGCTGGGCAATATTAAGTTGCCGCGTGAGCAGCAAGAGCTATTGGCTGAGAAGAAAAACAACTGGTTTGTTGAATACATCGAAGCCATTCGCCCTGAAGAGATTTTTCCCGGAGTAATTGAGTTGATCAGAAATCTAAGAAAGAAAAACATTAAAGTAGGTCTTGCCTCAAGCAGTAAGAATGCACCGCGGGTGATTGAGTTGTTAGGCATTTCTTCCGACTTTGATACACTAGTAGATGGCACTATGATCGTTCAAACAAAACCAGACCCGGAAATATTTTTATTAGCCGCGCACAAATTGGGTATAGAACCTAAGTACTGTTTGGTATTTGAAGATGCCGAAGCGGGTGTAGAAGCCGCCTTGGCAGCTGGAATGAAATGTGTTGGTGTTGGTTCGGTCGACCAATTAGGCAAAGCAAATCTGGTAATCCCAAACACTGGCGATTTTAACATAAATGATTTGAATCTTAAATTTTAAATCCTGAATCCTAAATTTATTTATGAAACAATATCTTAAACACCACGAATGGCATGTGATTGAGGAAGGGCTTAATCCGCATTACAATAAAATATCTGAAAGTGTTTTTAGTCTCGGCAACGGTAGGATGGGCCAACGCGCCAACTTTGAAGAAGATTACTCGGGGGAAACTCTCCAGGGAAGTTATGTGGCAGGCGTGTATTACCCTGATAAAACTAGAGTAGGGTGGTGGAAGAATGGCTATCCTGAATACTTTGCAAAGGTACTCAACGCGCCAAGTTGGATTGAAATCAAAATTAAGATTGGTGATCAAACACTTGATCTTGCAAAATGCAACGTTGAAAAGTTTACCCGTGTGCTCGATATGAAGCAAGGACTTTTGCATCGTACCTTTACAGCTGCACTGCCAGATGGAAAGAAGGTTAGTGTTGATGCAAAACGATTTTGCTCCATGGCCGATGGTGAAGTAGGTGCGATCCGTTATGAGATTACTGCACTTAATTTCTCGTCATCTATTACTATTACACTTCCTATTGATGCCGATGTTGTTAACAAGGATTCTAATTATGATGAAAAGTTTTGGGAGGAAGTAAGCAAAGAAGCTCAACCAGGGTTGGCAATAGTCAATGCCAAAACAAAGAAAACGGATTTTCATGTTTGCACTGGAATGCAGTATGAGATACAAGCCGGAGGAAAAGTTGTAATAGGAAATGTTGCAACCAACTTAAAGGAGAAGTATGCTGATAATGTGGTTGGTATTGAATTGAAGGAAAACACGCCACTTGTTATCTATAAGTACGTTGCCATTCTGTCTTCAGAAAATCACGCAAAAGATAAATTGGTCGATACGTGTAAATCAAAATTGAAGGAAGCCATAAGTGCTGGTTTTGATAAGCTATTTTCTGATCACACTAAAGTATGGGCGCACAAATGGGAAGAGTGCGATATTACTATTGATGGCGATGTGGCCGCACAGCAAGGAATACGATTTAACATTTTTCAACTCACTCAAACTTATACAGGCGAAGATGAGCGTTTAAACATAGGACCAAAAGGTTTTACAGGCGAAAAGTACGGTGGCAGCACGTATTGGGATACAGAAGCATATTGTTTACCGTTCTTTTTAAGTACTGCAGAACCAAAGGTAGCCCGCAACCTTTTAGTGTATCGTTA
>JBBSBG010000068.1:0-11391 GCA_038251495.1 Cytophagales bacterium | reverse complement strand
TATTAATGGTAGACGCATTTAAATACCTCGGACGCGCAGGTAAAAGAAAGCCCAAATAATTTTCTATTCGCGCACAACCAAAGATCTAAATTGAACCAAGATTAGTTCAAAATAAATTTTAATCGTATCAATTTAAGATCGTGGCTTTATCAATCGGAAAGATTCATATTTCACTCGAATAGGAAATTTGCCCAATAGTCACTACTCGCTTCTCAATGATTTAACCGGATCATTACTTGCAGCTTTAAATGATTGGAAGCTCATAGTCAACCATGCAATCAAAAAAGCTACCACACCTGCCATCAAATATAACCCCACTCCAATTTCAGTTTTGTACGTGTAATCTTTCAACCACCAATCAATGCCGTACCAAGCCAACGGTGCAGCGAGTGCAAATGCGATAAGGATAAGCTTGCCAAACTCCTTTGAAAGTAACAACATAATGCTGCTTACGCTTGCGCCTAATACTTTGCGAATGCCGATTTCTTTGGTGCGTTGTTCAGCGGTAAAAGAGGTGAGTGCAAATAAACCAAGGCAGGCAATAAGAATAGCAAGGGAAGCAAAGACTGTAAACACTTTTGAAAGTCGGGTTTCAGAAAAATACATTCTTCCAAAACTTTCGTCAAGGAATGAATAGGTAAAAGGCTGCCCGGGCGCCATCTCTTTCCACTTGGTTTCAAGTAATGTAATTATAGCTTGCGCATCATTGGATTCAAACCGGAATGAAATGTTTCCACTCGGGTGTTCACTTAAAAAAATCATCACCGGAGTAACATTTTGTTTTAACGACTCGAAATGAAAGTTCTCCACAACACCAACTACAGTAAGAGTTTGAAGATGCTCTTTATCTGGTTCGCCTTGAGCATTGTTTCCAAACGTGGCGATTTTACTTCCAATTACTTCGCCTTCAAAATTAAAACTTTTCACTGCCGCTTCATTTAAAATTACAGCGGATGAATCCGATGGAAAGGCGAGCGAGAAATCGCGGCCTTCTTTAATATGCATGCCAAGTGTTTTGATATAATCGTAATCAGCTTGCCAGTTTTGAAGACTCACTAAGTTCTCTTGTGCTGCCTGGTCACGCCCTTCAACCCACCAGGGGTTGTCATTTCGCCATGTGCCACTTACTGGAAGATATCCTGAGATTGTTGCACTTGACATTTTGCCAGTGCGCATAATTTCATCTTTAAAAATCACCCGCTTGTCGCCCAACGCATAAGCATCCTCAACTACAATAACCTGATCTTTGTTAAAGCCGAGCTTTTTATTTTGAATGTAGTTAAGTTGCCGATTAACAGCCAACGTACCGATCACTAAAAATATTGAAACAGTAAATTGAAAAACAACCAGTGAACTTCTGATCAAGCCACTTTTCATACCCAGTGACACATTTCCCTTCAATACATTGGCCGGGTTGAATGCCGATAAGAAGAAAGCCGGATAAATGCCAGCCAGCAACCCAACCAACAAGGCAGCGAGAAACAAAATCCCGTAAAGGATTGGCATGCCTGTGGGAATAAAAAGTTGCCGATCGGATAATTGATTAAACATAGGTAGCAGCAGGTAAGCAATACCAAACGCCAGCACGAAGGAGAAGATGCTTAACAAAATGGATTCACTTAAAAATTGCCGCATTAAATGCGAGCGAAACGAACCCATTACTTTTCTTATCCCAACTTCCTTCGCGCGATTTGCTGAACGTGCGGTTGATAAATTCATAAAGTTTATGCACGCAATGGTGAGAATAAAGAGTGCGATGGCAACGAATAAATAAACGTAGGCAATGTCGAAGGTGGGTTCAAACTCACCTTGCAACGAACTCTTTAAATGAATATCAAGAAGGGGCTGTAGTTTGTATTCAATTTTATTTCCGGCTTCGGCAAATTTCTCAGCTGTAAAATCGGAGCCGAGTAATTCAGTTATCTGTGGTATCACGTGTTTATCAACAAGACCCTTGATCTTTGTTTCAAGATCTGGAATAGAAGCATCCTGTCGCAAAAGCATATAGGTTTGAAAATTATTGCTGTACCAAACTGGTTTCTGAGCTTCATCTAATCCGGCAAGGGCAATCAGAATATCAAAATGGAAATGGCTATTCACAGGCACGTCCTGATACACGGCAGTAATTTTCATGTTCATCTTGTTGTCAAGAATAAGTGTTTGACCAAGTGCGTTTTCATTTGGAAAATATTTTTTTGCAGTACGCTCACTGATAGCAATAGAGTTGGGTTCTTTTAACGCAGTAACAGCGTTACCCGCAATCATGGGCAAATCAAAAATTTTGAAAAAACTACTATCTGTCCAGATTACATGATCTTCTTTGATATTGTCATCAAAGCGTTTTACGAGATAAGAACCACGCTCACGAAAACGTGTGGAGGCTTCTACTTCAGGAAAATCTGTGACTAAGGTTGACGCCAGCGGGGATGGCGTATACGTCATAAAGTAATGATTGCCACCAAACTTAATTTCACTTTGTATGCGATAGATTTGATCTGCTTTATTAAAATGTTTGTCGTAGCTAACCTCATTAATCACAAAAAGCATGATGATAAAACAAACAGCAATGCCTATGGAAAGACCGGCAACATTGATGGCCGTGTAGAAGCTATGCTTTCGCAAATTGCGTAGCGCGATGGTGAGATAGTTTCGGAACATAATTTTAGTCTTTTGATTTTCTGATTTTATAATTTCTTGTTGAGTTTCTTGAAGTCCGGAGGTGTTTCCAAATGATTTTAGGATATGATGATAGGCATCAATGAATTTTTTCCCTTTGCTCATCTCCGTTTCAACGCCTGAACAGATGTGATCAATCAACTCCTCCTGAATGCCATCGGCAACTATGCCTCGGTAGTTCAGGTCTTTGATGATATAGGCTATATGGTCGTTTGTTAACTGCATAAACACTTCAAGCTACAAGCCTCAAGCTTCAGGCAAGGCAGAATCTGTTTGTTGCCTGCGGCTTGAAACCTCCAGCCATTTAATTCAATTCTACTTGCAATACATTTCCCATCGTTTTAATAAACGCGATTAATTCATTTACCCGCTCTTTCACCAATGATCTTCCTTCGGGCGTCAGCGAATAGTATTTTCGTACGCGCTTGCCAATGGTTACTACTTCGGTTTTCAACATACCCTCAGCTTCCAGTTTGTGCAGCGTGGGGTAAAGCGCGCCTTCTGTTAGTAAGATTCGTTCGGCCGAAAGTTCCTTTACCAGTTGGGTTATCTCATACCCATACATGCGACCATTATCTTTTAACACCTTTAAAAGAATCGTTTGTAGGGTGCCTTTCAATAGCTCTGGAGAATGCATAATGGACTAATACATAAGTGAATTATGTATATAAGACGCTAATGTGATTCGTTCGGTTGCACAGCCCGTCAATTTTTTCTGTAATTTCACTTTATTAACCTTAAAGAATTGTGAGATCGATCTATCTGATAGTAGGATTTTTCCTTGTTTGGTGTCTTTTATGCGCACAATGGTATTTGTTTTGGGTAAAGGGACTTAGTCCAAAACCAGAAAATATAAATCCGCATGAGTCAGCATGGGCTATAGCCGAAATTCTTGTGATGATTTTAGTATCGCTCTTTATTGGATTTGCGTTGGCCTGGCTACTGCGCCAACAAGCAATCACAAAACAAAATCAGGATTTGGCTATTCTGTCGGAAGAACGAACTGCTTATAAAACTTCAAATCATGATCTTGGTGAACAACTCCAAAAGTCAGAAGTTACTCTGGCAAGAGCCCGCGAAACCTTTCGCGAAGATTTTTTAACCGTATCGCGCGACAACGAGAAGCTGATAACAGAATTGGAAGGTGCGAATCAATCAAAACAGAACTTAAACGCTGACGTAAGCACTCTTCACTTAGAAATTAAATCCCTTCAGGAGCAGTGGAATGAAAGCCAAAGCGAGTTAACCCAATTGGAACTGGCAAAGCAAAAGTTGACGATTGATAATGAGGCCTTAGTTCAGGCAAAACAGAAATCTATTCCCGAAGCAATTTCATTAAAAGGAAAGGAAGCCTTGGATAAAGATGATTTGAAAATTATAAATGGAATTGGACCTGGTATTGAAAAGAAGCTGAATGCACGGGGCATAATAAGTTACTGGCAAATAAGTGAATTAACAGAAGATTCAATCAAAGAATTAACAGATACAATCCTATTTTTTGCTGGCCGCATTGAACGCGATCGTTGGGTTGAACAGGCATCTAAGCTTTATTTGGATAAGATAAGGAAGTAGGATTGATGTTGCATATAAAATGTGAGGCAACATAGTTTTACCGGTCTCTTTATTAGTAACTGAAACTTAATTTTTAACCATTAGGGTCAAGCGTTAACACCAGATGAAAATTGACCTCAAGATTTTCATCTACTCTTACCAGACCCATCATTCGGGTTGGAGCCTCCAAATTGAAGTCCTTGAAAACAAAATTCCGGCCGCCTTTCAAATGTATAAGTCCATCGCTTTTTACTTCGATGGTACAATCAACATCGAACGGTTTTGTAATTCCACCTAAGGAAATTTTAAGCTTGCCCTTAAACTGATCTTTTGAATGAGTGTAAACAGGTACCCTTTCAAAAGAGATAAAGTAAATAGTTATGTAAGGATTTTCTGTTGCTTTGATGGTCTTTGCAAAATCGCTTGTCATCACCTTCATTCCGCAATCAAAGGCTGCGGCTTCAAGAGCAACGAGTCCTTTTTCAAAAACTGGTTTAGCACCAATTCCGCCCTCTCGTAAGACGAGCGTATCATTACCAGTGTACAACGAAACACATTGAAATGAATTAACATTGGTTTTACCAGAAACTACAAGTTGACTTGTAGGTTGAACGATAAAACGGTGAGTGAGCGAAGCAGCATCTTCATTTGGTTCGAAAAAACCAATTATAAAAAAAACAAAAATGCTTACAACTGCTTTCATTTGCCAGACCAATGTAATCAATGTTTAAAAAACGAAAAAGTTCCGACCAGTAGATCGGAACTTTTTAAAACCAGGTAATTTTTTTTAGAAGGAGATAGCACCCTGTACGACAAAGCCGTCAAATTTTCCTTGATAGAACCTATTGTTAGCACCAGTTGGCAGATAACCATCATAATTCTGTGTTACATATTCTGCTTTAAGCAAGATATTGCGGGTAATGAACCAACCACCTGCTATAGCAGTGCGGTCGATAGTCACATCATAAAGTGAGCCCGGGCTTGCTGCGCTTTGTCCTTCAGCCAAACTGGAGGTTACTTTAATGTAACGAGCTCCAATATAAAATTTTTCATTTTTTCCGAAGCGATAAAGGGCTTCACCTGCGGTCTGGTGAGTCTGACGATTTGTAAAATCTTCGGATCCCCAAGGCGTACCAGTGGTAACTTCTCCGTTTTCAAGAGAATTTTTTCCAAAGGCATATTCCCAGGTTCCAAATACTTCAAGGCCACCAAATTTTACAAATGGGTTCACCATAAAGGCTGTAACGTTATCGCGGTAGCCCGGATTGAAGCGACCTGAAGTAAAGTTTCCTGATAAAGTTACCGGAGCATTATCCATCACATACTGATAGTTAGATCCTGTGCGATCACCACTGAATATAGTGTTATTTGCAGAAGACTTGGTAGTCATAGCTGAACCTGTTAAACGCACGCGGAGATTATCTTGTAATTGTTTATCAAATCCAAGTTTACCATAAAGCGAAGGCTTACGTTTTGCACCCTCGGGAGTAGCAGGATCGGCTACGTTACCTTGAATTTCACCATCAGTAAATCCAAACATGGCAATAATTCCTTTGTTCTTATAATAGATCTCGGCACCAATTTCAGTGGTAAATTCATCCATGATGTTATTTTCAATCCAAGGATTCCACATAGTTTGGCCACCATCGCTTCTGCGGAAGTGAGCATCACCGTAATTAACTTCCATGTGACCTACTTTCAAGGTTAGGTTTTTCCAGAGATTATCCATGAACTCACTTTTCAGGAAGGTCACTTTGTCAACTTGTAAGTAGCCACCTTTTACCCAGAATTCATTGTGGTGGTGAGATGACATGTAAGAAACCAGGTTTAAGCTTACGCCATCATACAATTGCACATCAATGTTGAAGTTGGCTTGTGCCAGCGCAAATCCACCAGCCATTTCATATAATTTAGGAGTTGTGGGAGTTGGTGGTGGAGGTAATCCATTGCTGTGCTTTAAGTTTTGGTAGCCTTGAGTAAAACCAGCTCCAATACGAAGTTTGAAACCATCATAACCAACGGTATCTTCTTTTGTTGTTTCAAACACGTTAATACCACGTTGATCATAGTATCTGAAGTATTGCATAGTGGGTTGCTGCGCGAACGCGATCATACCCGCAAAAAGCAGCCCGAGTGTTATCACCAGGCTTTTAAAAGGAACCATTCTTGTTTTCATAGCTGTAGGCATTTTGGTTAATTCGTTTTTATTTAAAGTTTAGTTGGACTCAGGATTATTTCGAACGATAAGGTGATTTCGTCACCTGTTTTTACAGAGCCAAACATGAATGAGGGCGGCTCTACATTAAACTCGGTCATGATAATTTTTTTGGAACCTTTAAATTTCAGAGAACCATCACCTTGCACTTCAAAAGTTGCGTTAACCTGCACGGGTTTGGTTGTTCCGGCTATAGTAAGGCTGCCCTTGTTATCAATAGTTTTGCCATTGATAGTGGCGGAGGTTAGTTGAAATGTTATCAGTTTATTTTTATCGGTTTTCAATGAATTGTATGCATTCTTGTCCATTGCGCCTTTACCACTTTTTAAGCTCTCGGCAGGAATGCTAAGGTTTAGCGAGGTAAGCTTACTGGGAGTGCCCGCTGCGTCTGTTTCAAAGGCTGCCTGCAGGCTGGCCTGATTAGACGTCATTTCCCAATCGTGGAGAGTGGAGGTTCCTGTTATGCTAATCAGTGGCGTGCCAGATACTCGATAATTTTGAGCCACTCCTGTGAGTGCAATCATTAGAATCCCAATGCATATAAAAAGCTGCCTTTTTATAAAGGTATTTTTTGATGGTTTCATCTTTTCAGTATTTTATTCCATTTGCTGTCACAAGATTACGCGCCATGTTTCAAGCACAACATGAGGTTTACCCTATGGCGTCTATGATCTTTGTCATGGAATAATTTTTTGAAAGGACTACGAAAAAAATAATCCTACATAGTATGCATGCAGAACATATTTTTTATATCTTCGGCATCGTTTGCATTCAATGAAAAGAGAAGAAACCATAGATTATAATATAAAGGCAGCTTGGCATGGCATTGCCCGCATGTATAATCAGCAGGCGTTGAAGTACAAGGGAACCATGTCAATTGGCTTTGCACTATTAAATATTCACTCGGAGGGAACCCCGGCAACGAAGATCGGGCCCATGATGGGGCTTGAGCCACGCAGCGTTACGCGATTGCTAAATTCCATGGAAGAAAAAAGGTTGATCTATAGACAATCCGATAAATTAGACAAACGGTGTGTACGAATTTTCTTAACGAAAGAAGGCAAACAACATAAAGAGAAGTCGAAAGAAACGGTGCTTCGGTTTAACGAAGTTGTAAGGGAAGAGATTTCGGATAAAAAATTGAATGTTTTTTTTGAGGTGCTGCAGGAGATAAATAGAATGATTGAGAAGAATAATATTTACGAAAGGGCAATACAATAACATTATGAATAGATCAATTCGAAAAGTAGCTGTACTAGGTTCGGGCATTATGGGTTCACGCATTGCGTGTCATTTTGCTAATATTGGAGTAGAAGTCATTCTTCTGGATATTGCCCCGCGAGAACTCTCTGAAGATGAAAAGAAGAAAGGGCTAACACTCGATCATCCTTTAGTAAAAAACCGGATTGTTAAAAGTGCCTTTGAAGCGACACTTAAAGCAAATCCGGCACCGCTATTCAGCAAGAAATTTGCATCGCGCATTACACTTGGGAATTTTACAGATGACATGGCCAAGATCGCAACCTACGACTGGACAATTGAAGTTGTTGTAGAAAATCTTGATATTAAAAAGAAAGTTTATGAACAAGTAGAAAAGTATAGAACACCGGGAACATTAATCACCTCAAATACGTCAGGCATTCCTATTCACCTAATGGCAGAGGGAAGAAGCGAAGATTTTCAAAAACATTTTGCCGGAACACACTTCTTTAATCCGCCCCGATATTTAAAGTTGTTGGAGATAATACCAACTGCGAAAACAGATCCGGCAGTGACAAAATTCTTAATGCATTACGGAGATCTTTTCTTAGGTAAGACTACTGTGCTTTGTAAGGACACGCCAGCCTTCATTGGTAACCGGGTGGGCATTTTTGGTTTATTGAAAGTAATAGACTCCATGCAGAAGTTTGATCTTAATGTAGATGAAATTGATAAACTAACCGGACCCGTAATTGGAAGACCTAAGTCCGCAACCTTTCGCACATCGGATGTAGTGGGATTAGACACACTCGTAAAAGTTTCGAATAATCTTTATGCCGGCCTTGTTAATGATGAAGGGCGCGAAATGTTTAAGCTGCCCGAAGTAGTTACCAAACTTGAGCAGAACAAATGGTTGGGCGACAAAACAGGTCAGGGTTTTTATAAGAAAACAAAAAACGCAAAAGGTGAAACGGAGATCTTAACGCTCGATCTAAAAACCTTAGAATATAAACCTAAGGCCAAGGCAAAATTTGCCACGCTTGAAACAACCAAGACAATTGATAATCTCAAAGAGAGATTTAAAGTATTACTGGCGGGCAAAGATAAAGCAGGCGATTTTTATCGCGATGCATTTTATGATTTGTTTAAGTATGTAAGCAATCGCATTCCTGAAATCAGTGACGAGTTATTTAGAATTGATGATGCCGTAAGCGGTGGATTTGGTTGGGAGCTTGGTCCGTTTGAAACCTGGGATGCAGTAGGAGTTGAAAAGAGTATTCCTTTAATGGAATCAACAGGCTATAAACCCAATCAATGGGTGTATGATATGTTGGCCAGTGGTAATAAGTCTTTCTATAAAGTAGAAGGCGGCCAGAAGAAGTATTACGACATTCCAAGTAAGACTTATAAATCAATTCCCGGCAGAGAAAGCTTTATTATTCTGGAAAGCAAAAGCGAAAATGTTGTTTGGAAAAATGCCGATTCAAAAATCACAGACATTGGAGATGGCGTTATCAACTTCTCGTGGAGTTCAAAAAGTTATACATTAGGCAGCAGCGTTATTGAGGGTTTAAACAAATCTATCGATCTCGCGGAGAAGGAATACAAAGGCTTAGTGATTGGACACCAAGGCGCAGATTTTTCATTAGGCGCTAATCTTGGCTTAGTGTTTATGTATGCCATTGAACAGGATTATGATGAGATTGATTTCATGATCAAAGCATTTCAAAAGTCTGTAATGCGCATCCGATATTCTTCCATTCCGGTAGCAGTGGCTCCGCAAGGCAGAACACTTGGTGGTGGATGTGAGATGACCATGCATGCCGATATCGCGCAGGCTGCAGCCGAAACCTATATAGGTTTAGTGGAAGTAGGCGTAGGTCTAATCCCTGGTGGGGGCGGTACCAAAGAGTTTACAAAACGCGTAAGTGACGCCATGCAGGAAGGCGATGTTGAATTAAATGCATTGCAAAACGCGTTTATGACTATTGCTACTGCAAAGGTTGCAACATCAGCGGAAGAAGCACGCGAGTTAGGAATTCTGAAAAAATTGGATCGCGTGTCGATGAATAAGGATCGCCAGATTGCCGATGCAAAACAAGCCGTACTTGATTTGGTTAAGGCCGGATACACAAAACCAATTGAGGCAACAAACATCAAAGTAGAAGGTCGCACCGGGCAAGCACTTTTCCTTGCGGGATTGCAAGGCATGTTGATGGGTCGGTACATCAGTGAGCATGATGCTAAAGTGGCGAAGTGGATTGCCAACATTATGTGTGGCGGAGACCTAACATCACCACAAGAGGTGAGTGAACAATACTTACTTGACTTAGAACGTGAGGCATTCTTATCACTGACTGGCGAAAAGAAAACATTGGAACGAATTCAGGCAATTTTAACTGGCGGTAAACCACTCCGTAATTGACAGTTGACAAAAGAGCAATTGACAATGGCGGCACAAACCTTTAGAGATTTAACAGTTTATAAAAAAGCATTTTCATTGGCAATGGAAATTTATAAGATATCAAAAACATTTCCCTCGGAGGAGAGATATTCATTGACAGATCAAATGAGAAGATCTTCAAGATCTGTTTGCTCATGCACTGGAGAAGCCTATAGAAAGCGTCAGTACGAAGCACATTTTATAAGTAAATCTTCCGATGCTGATATGGAAAACACGGAAACAAGAGTTTGGTTAGATTTTTCCGTTGCCTGCAATTATATCTCAAAAGAAGTTTGGAGCGAACTCGATGAAAGAGCAATTGAGGTAGGCAAACTTTTAAATCATATGATGGAGAACCCAAAAAAATATTGTAGAAACACAAAGATTTAGTGCACAACGTTGTCAATTGAAATCATTGTCAATTGTCAACTTTTAAAAAATGAGACATAATTAAATTTAATGACATGGACGCATACATTGTAGCAGGTTTTAGAACCGGAGTAGGCAAAGCAAAAAAAGGTGGGTTTCGATTTACCCGACCCGATGATCTTGCCGCAGATGTAATTAAGCATTTGGTGAAATCCATTCCCGGATTAGAAAATAAAATGGTTGATGATCTCATTGTTGGCAATGCCGTGCCCGAAGCCGAGCAAGGCATGCAAATGGGACGAATAATTTCATTGCTTGCTTTAGGATTAGACGTGCCCGGCATGATAGTTAATCGCTATTGTGGGTCGGGTGTTGAAACAATTGCTATTGCAAGTCACCGAATTCAAGCTGGACAAGCTGATGTTATTATTGCAGGCGGTACCGAATCAATGTCGTTAGTGCCAACCATGGGAATAAAAACAGCATTGAATTATGAGATTGCCAAAAACCATCCAACCTATTATACAAGCATGGGACTTACTGCTGAGGAAGTTTCCAAGCAATTTAAAATTACGCGTGAGGAGCAAGATCAGTTTGCTTATGAATCGCACATGAAAGCTGCGGCCGCATGGAAGGAAGGAAAATTTAAAGATGAAGTTGTTCCCATCACGGTAAAAGAGGTGTATGTAGATGAGAACATGAAAAAGAAAACGCGCGAGTTTGTAGTGGCGACAGATGAAGGAATTCGTACCGATACAACGGTTGAAGGTCTTTCAAAATTAAGACCTGTATTTGCTGTTGGGGGATCTGTAACCGCGGGCAATTCTTCTCAAACTTCGGATGGGGCTGCCTTTGTTGCAGTAATGAGTGAGCGCATGGTTAAGCAATTAAACTTAACACCCATTGCGCGCATGGTTAGTTACGCTACAGCAGGTGT
>JBBSBG010000067.1:0-11417 GCA_038251495.1 Cytophagales bacterium | reverse complement strand
GCTAAAGAAGTTTTTCTTACCAGCACCACCAAACGGATTGTGCCCATCGTGAAAGTAAATGATACAGTTATTGGAACGGGAAGACCAGGGCCGGTGGCACAACGTCTTCTAAATGACCTAATGAAATTGGAATGTGATTGTTGAAATGAAAGTATGAAATATATTTACATATTATAAATATATTTCGTAAAATTGCCTTTAAATAATCAAAAATGGCAACTTTCACCAGTACGCTTCCCGATAATCTCCTGCAGTTGCTTTCAGATAAGGCTAAAGCGCTTTCGCTTCCCAAAAACAAGCTGATTGAAAACGCACTTCGTCTATACCTTGAGCATCTTGAAAAAGCGGAGTATATAAAATCTTATAAGCAGGCGGCAACTGACAAAGACATCATGCTGATTGCCGAAGAAGGGATGGCTGATTATTTGAATCAGTTAGACAAGTGAGGCAGGGCGAAATTTGGTATGCCGATTTAAATCCCACCAAAGGGAGTGAACAGGCTGGGCAACGGCCTGTAGTTGTTATAAGTGGAAATTTGTTGAACGAACATTTGAATGTGGTGATCGTGGTTCCATTGACAACGAAGGTCAAAAACTATAAAGGTAATCCGGTGCTAAAGCCCTCTGCCGTAAATGGATTGAAACAAGAATCTGAAATGTTGATTTTTCATATTCGTTCGGTTTCCAAAGATCGATTGGTTAAAAAGATTGGGAGAATTGAGATAGCGCAGCGCGAGTATGCGATTAGAACTCTAAACGAAATATTAAAATATTGACCTTGCGTCTTTGTGCCTTAGCGGTGCAAAATTTTTAGCTCTTCCAAAACTCCATGATCAAATGCTTCCCCAAAAGCACATCCCTGGAAGTGTTTAAGTTAAAGATGGCTTTGTAAGTTGCTTCATTGTCAGGATCAATTCGAATCTGATTCTTCATTGCCTTGCGATTAAAATAATAGAGCGCAGGATACCAAAGTATCAAAAGCAAATACGAAGTGGAACTTCTTTTGGTAGGATGAACCTGCTTTAAGATTAAGTGATTCAACGCTGCCAGCGTTCGGAGTCGAAGTACACCACTAATAAACAACTTACTAAAATATCCATCCTGACTATTTTCCCATTTTGTAAATGCGTTGAGTTCATTGGGTGCGGGTGCTCCATAGTGTTCACTCTCCAACATGAATTGTGAAAGTCGGCTGCGCAGCGATGAACTGTTTGGCGTAGTAAGGATGAATACGCCACTCGGTTTAAGAATTCTTGCTGTCTCCTGAAATAAAAAGAATTGATTGGGCAGGTGTTCAATGGTTTCGCAACAAATAACAAGGTCGGCTGAATTACTTTCTATCGGAAACGGTTTTTGAAGATCGATATGATCGACAACCGATTTATAAAATTGATTTTGATTCGGGAATAAATCATAGGCTCTCACTTCAGCGCCTGCTTCTTTAAACAGTTGGGCAATGTAGCCGCGCCCAGCAGAGAGATCAACAACAGTTTTGGTTTGAAGCCACTCTGAATTTTGTTGAGTATAGTGTTTAAAAAAGTGTAACGAACTTTCCCGTGAATGATCTACGGAAGGAATGTCATTCATGACTTTTCAAATATTGAAGGGCGTGCTCCAGATCAGCTGGTGTATCAATACCTAATGTCTCTGTTGTTGTTTCGGCTGTTTTTATTTTAAATCCATTTTCAAGCCAGCGTAATTGCTCAAGGGATTCTGCTTTTTCTAATGTTGATACATTCAAAGAAGTTATTCTTTTCAGGATATCACTTCGGTAGCCATACATGCCAATGTGTTTGTAGTAGGTATGTTGCTTGACCCAATCCGTTTCTTTACCGCGCCAAAAAGGGATGGGCGAACGGCTGAAGTACATCGCCTCTTTGCTTTCGTTCGCAACAACTTTAACTATATTCGGATTAGTAAGTTGTTGCTGGGTTTCTAGTTTCTTAATTAAAGTCGCTAATTCTGTTTCACCATTTAACAAAGACGCCAGCAAATCAATTTGATCGGGTGAGATGAACGGTTCATCGCCTTGAATATTGATCACATAATCAAATAGTTCTTGTTCTTTCGATAGCACTTCATAGCAGCGATCCGTGCCGCTTGCGTGATTTTCTGAAGTCATGCACACACTACCACCAAACTCTAAAACATGTTTGGCAATTTCAGTGTGGTCGGTAGCTACAATCACTTTAGTAATTTTTTTGCTTTTAGAAACCTGTGTATAAACACGCTGAATCATTGATAGCCCCGCCAAATCAGCGAGTGGCTTTGCAGGAAAACGTGTGGAGGCGTAGCGTGCAGGAATTATTCCAAGAATCTTCATTCTATCTTTTTAACCTTTAAGGTTACACCTTCGGTGCCAATCACTTCTATAGTATCACCCTTCTCAACAAAATCTCCGCGTGTAAACGCATCATAAATTTGTTCTTCAATCATCACCTTACCGCTTGGCCGCAAAATGGTATATGAGGTACCGCGCTTGCCGAGAAGATTGGCATTAAATGTATTCACAGAATAACCATCCTTTACTTGCTGTGTATCACCTAGAGCAATTCGTTGGAAGGCTTTTGTTTTGGTAAGTCGCGCTCCGCCAAAAAAGAGCAGCAATATCCCTCCGGTGAGCCCGCCAATAGTTGCAAACGAAGCCATAATAATATCAGCTAGCGGAACAAACTCAAAGTTGAAGAAATCATTATTGAGCATGATCAGCACCATTGAGGATACGGTAAGGATGATTCCGGCAACACCGGCCACACCAAAACCGGGGATGATAAATATTTCGGCAATGATCAGCAACACACCGATGAACAGCACAATAATCTCCCAATATTCAGCAAGTCCATTTAAATAATAAGGAACTAAATAGAGAACCAAAGCGGTTAAGGCCGCTATTAAGGGAAAGCCAACTCCCGGTGTTTGCAACTCGAAATAGATGCCGCCCAAAATTACAAGAATGAGAATACCGCTGATGAATGGATTTAGGAAGATTGCAATAATTTTTTCGGCAGCTCCTAATTGAAAAGTCTCAATTTCATAAGACTCTACTTTGTTTCGTTTTAAGATTTCTTCAATCGACTCAACTTTTGCTTCGCAATACTTATTTTCAATTGCTTCGGCTGTAGTAAAGGTTATTACTTTTCCGGCTTGCTTCACGCTGTCAATAACAACACGTTCATCTACCATACCCTCGGCAATGCGCGGGTCGCGCCCATTTGTTTCGGCTGTTGAACGCATGATGGATCGCATGTACGATTGATATTTGTCTGGTGCCGCAGCTCCAGTGCCATCAACTACCGTGGCCGCGCCAATCGTTGCGCCCGGAGCCATGTAAATACTATCGCACGCTATAGAAATTAAGGCACCAGCCGAAGCGGCATCAGAGTTAATGAAAACCCACATCGGAATTTTTACATCCATAAACCGATCAACAATTTCTTTGGCATCCGCCAGCGCACCGCCAAAAGTATCCATATCAACAATGATGATGTCGGCTTTCGTTTCTTCCGCATGCTCTAAAGCAAGTTTAACATACCTTGCCATGCGGGTATCAATCTCTGCTTTAATCTCCATCACCATCACTTTCTTTTTTTCATTCTGCGCACTAAGAATGAAGGGGATAATGGCACTAACTAAAATTAACAGGAGCTTTCGCATGGTTTAGCTTATTTTTGCTATAAAAATACTAAGTCTTGATCGAAAAACCCCGTGGTACAGTTTCTCTGCATGCTGAGGCAACAATCTGGAATGTAATTCCGGTGCCTGGAAGGCCGTGGGCGGTGATTGAGGAGCGGAATGATGAAACGCGACAAGTTTCTTTTTTGGCTTACGACTACGAGAAAGAAAAAATTATCTGGCGAAGTTCTTTGCAATCAGAACCCTGGTGGATAAACCTGGTTCAAGTATCATCCGACTTCGTATTCCTGAAAACATTTGAAAGCACCAGCAATCCAGATAAAACGAAATGGCACGCTTTATCTTTACCCGATGGTAAACAACTTGAAACTGTTCCTGAAATTAATTTGGATCATACGAATGAGGTGATTCAACCGTTTCAATATCTGGAAGGTGAGGAAGACTTCAATACCGTAAAACTTTTTGTGGAAAATAAGCTTAGTGTGCATCCTGTATTCGGTATTGAATACGTTGAGTATGCTGATTTCATTTTTATTTCCTACTATTTAGGTGGTTCAGGTATGTTTGCAAACAGGTTGGCATGTTTTACAAAAACAGGAAACTTGCTTTGGCAGGATGAAATTGGCACGAATTTGAAAGGGATTGGGCTAAATACATTTTTTCTAGTCCCAGATCATTTATTTTTTGTGAAGAACAAAACAGAATTGGTAACTTTTGGCATTGTTTAAACTATGATTAAAGTAATTTTTTTAACTCTTATTTCCTGGAACTTGTCAGCCGCCCCTGCGGACTCGCTGCGAATGGAAACCATTAACGGAAAACGCTTCATTATCCACAGCATTGACGAAAAGGAAACGCTCTATGCCATCTCCAGAAGATATGGTGTGCCGATAACTGCAATTATTGAAAGCAACCCAACAGCCGATGGCGGTTTGGCGGTAGGTCAATTGTTGAAAGTACCATATATACCAAAGGCAAAACCAACCCAAACCGTTGCGGGTGATCGCAAACATAAAGTAAGTGCCGGAGAAACATTATTTTCTATCTCCAAAATGTATGAAGTTTCGGTAGATGAAATAAAATCATGGAACAACCTGAACGATAATTCACTTTCAATGGGGCAGGAGTTAGTGATTAAAAGGAAAAGCAATCTCGCCACCATACCACAGGTATCCGCAACGAAATCTTTAAAAGGAGTACATACTGTTGTATCAGGTGAAACTCTTTATTCAATTGCCCGCCAATACAATGTTACGGTGCCGCAATTAAAAGAATGGAATAGCCTGGAGAGCAGCGAAGTAAAAATTGGGCAAACGCTTTTCTTAGCGCAGCCCATGTATGGAACAACTACCACCACAGCCACTACAATTAAACCTGAAGAGAAAGTTATTGAAACCAGACCTGCTGAGATAAAAGAAGTCACCGCAGTTGTTAGGCCTGTAGCAAAACCACAACCTCAGATGCCCGAAACTACCATTCGTATTTCTGAAAAAGTTACTGGCTCGGATGAAATAAAAGAAGGCGGGCTTGCAGAATTGATTGAAGGTACGGATGGCAACCGTAAATATCTCGCCTTACATCGCACGGCAAAAGTGGGTACTATTCTTAAAGTAAGAAATGAGTTGAACAACCGCGAAGTGTTTGTGCGCGTAGCAGGAGATTTACCTAACATAGGTGCTAACAATAATGTCATCATAAAAATCTCCAAGTCTGCGTATGATCGCTTAGGCGCGATTGATGTTAAGTTTAGAGTAGAGGTGACATATTATAAATAAAGTAAATGAAGGCGCAGGCTTGCCTTTTGAGTTGAGTGCAATTTAATTTTCGCATACTATGCTGACCTCACCCCGGCAAACGTTCTGCAACTAGCACGATTTTCCTGCCCCTCTCCAGTGGAGAGGGGAGATACTATGCTGCCACTCAGCAAATGCTTGTGGGGTTAGGTCAATGAACGCGACAACTTAAATTGTACACTTTGAGTTTACGACAGCTTTTTAGATTTTTTGTTTTCAGGGCTAAAGCCTTAGGGAAGTTGGTTCATATAACCACAGGCTTAAGCGTTTGGTTATATGTGATCATACAAAAAAGAGACTTTAGTCCCATGAAAAAACGTAGCACATCTTGCCTTTTCTTTCTGGTCATTACTCAGCACTTGCTGGCGCAAAATCTGGTTACAAACCCTGGCTTCGAACAATATTATAAGTGCCCAGGCTCGTTTAGTTATATTTCGAAAGGAGAAATTTCACCAGGCTGGTTTTCGCCAAGCTCGGGTACTCCCGATATGTTTCATATGTGTAGCACAGGCGAGGCTGGTGTGCCAACCAACTGGGCCGGTTATTCAAAAGCCTATACAGGTTCGGGCTATGCCGGGCTTTATGGATTTATAATAAGACCCAGTAAAACATATAGAGAGTACTTACAGTCAAAATTGGCATCACCTTTAGAAGCAGGCGCTAAGTATCAGGTAGAGTTTTACTTTAAACTTTCCTCCAACTCAAAATACAGCATCGACCGGATTGGATTTTTACTAACGGATTCATTGTATTCTATTTCTAATGATGAGGTCTTTCCAGTTCCTGCAACGTATGAACGGATTAATCGCGAAATATATACGCGCGGTTCGGGGTTGTGGACACGTTTTTCCTATGTGCATATTGCGACAGGTGGAGAAAAGTATTTGGTGGTAGGTAATTTTTCTGATGATGAAAAAACGCGAAACGTGTTAATACCAAACTCACAAAGCACGGAGCCTATGCTTGCGGCCGCTGCTTACTTTTATATAGATGATGTAAAAGTTGTTAAAGTTTCCGATTCACCCGATGCCCCAGTGCTTACCGGTTACCCGGAAATAAAAACCAATGAAGATTATATTTTAAAGAATATCCAATTCAAGTTTAATGATTATGCCTTGCTGGAGACTTCCTATCCCGAATTAAAAAAACTGATTGACATCATGCGATTCAACAAAACCTGGAAGGTAGTGGTGAGTGGCCATACCGATGATGTAGGAACGGATGCCTACAATATGCAGCTTTCATTATTCAGGGCGGGTAGTGTTGCCGATTATCTGATTAATCAGGGGATAGAGCCAACACGCATAAAGACACAAGGCTTTGGTAAGCAATCACCTTTGGTAAAAGGCAATGATGACACGTCACGTGCTACAAATCGCAGGGTTGAACTTCGATTTTTAAACTAATGCCAACAAAGAAAATGGATTGGCTTTATCTTAAAGAATTTCTTGACTCGAAAGTTGAGTTGTACAATCAAGGTGAGTTTATAACGCTTGACCCAATATCTATCCCACATCAATACACAAAAAAGCAAGACATTGAGATAGCTGGATTTTTTGCAGCAACCTTAGCGTGGGGCCAGCGTATAACCGTGATTAACAAATGCAAAGAGCTTTTGCAAATGATGGACAATGCACCGCATCAGTTTCTGTTACAGCATAAACTATCCGATCTCAAACCTTTTGAGAATTTTAAACATCGGACTTTTAATAGTACCGATGCGCTTTATTTTATCGAATCGCTGGCAACGTATTACCGAACTCATGAATCTTTAGAGGATGCGTTTGTTGGTGTGGAAACAGATTCGACTATCGAATCCGGGTTGATAAACTTTCACAAGCAGTTTTTCAGTCTGCCGGATTACCCGTCACGCACCATCAAGCATGTTTCAACACCTGCGCGCAAGTCAGCTTGTAAAAGGTTGAACATGTATTTGCGCTGGATGGTTAGACAAGATAACAAAGGAGTCGACTTCGGCATCTGGAAGAAAATTAATCCTGCCCAACTTATTTGTCCATGCGATGTGCACGTTGAGCGCGTAGCTCGTAAACTTAAACTTATCCGCAAGAAGGGAATGAACTGGCAAACCGCGCTGGAACTCACCTCTAATCTGCGGAAGCTTGACCCGATTGATCCTGTTAAATATGATTTTGCACTTTTTGGATTAGGAATTATGGAACGGTTTTGAGGTTGACCGACCAAAAAAAAGTTTAAAATTTTTTCATTAGATTTAATGCATGAGAATAGAGAAAATTAATACAACAATCGTTGATGGATATGTTGGCCTTTTAGATAATTTAAGTACTAAATACAAATTTGGGCAGCCGCTCTAATGATTCTCAATCATCGAAAATATGACGAACGGTTGCGAAAGTCTTCAAAAAATATTTTTACCTTAAACCTTCGTTTCAAACCAATTTTCTACCATGAATTTAAACATTGACGCAGAAGAAAAGAACACCTATGATGCTATTGTAGTGGGCACTGGCATTAGTGGCGGTTGGGCAGCAAAGGAGCTGAGTGAGAAAGGATTAAAGACTCTTGTTTTAGAGCGTGGTCGTGATGTAAAGCATCCCGACTATCCTACAGCAACAAAAGATCCCTGGCAGATACCAAATGGTGATAGGCCGACCCAAGAAGCATTGACAAATCAATTTAAGCAAGCACGCACCGGATACACGGTTCGTCCTTCAATTGCACATTGGTTCGTGAATGATCTTGAAAATCCTTACAGCGAAAAAGAAGGCAAGCGTTTCGATTGGATGCGTGGCTATCATGTTGGCGGTCGTTCGCTTACATGGGGTCGTCAAAGTTATCGCTGGAGTGATATGGATTTTGAAGCTAATGCGAAGGACGGCATTGCCATAGATTGGCCAGTTCGATATGCTGAAATAGCACCCTGGTATGAGTATGTTGAAACTTTTGCTGGCATTAGCGGTCAGGCAGAAAACCTTCCGCAATTACCGGACAGTAAATTTCTTCCACCCATGGATTTAAACTGCGTGGAGAAAGATTTGAAAAAATCCATGATGGATAAATTCGGTCGCTTGTTAACGATAGGCCGGGTTGCTCATGTAACGGGACCACTTACTCACAACCAAAGTCCACAACGTGGTTCATGCCAGTTCAGAAATCTTTGCAGCCGTGGTTGTCCGTATGGTGGCTACTTTAGCAGTAACGCATGTACAATTCCTTCGGCAGAGCGATCAAACAATATGACCTTGCGTCCAAACTCAATTGTGTATGAATTGATTTACGATGAGAACAAAGGAAAGGCAACCGGTGTAAAAGTGTTGGATTCAGTAACCGGGGAGACTACTGAGTATTACGCTAAAGTAATTTTCTTGTGTGCATCAACGATGGGCTCTACGTTTATCATGATGAATTCAATTTCAAACCGCTTTCAAAATGGATTTGGAAACGACAGCGGGGAGTTAGGTCACAACATTATGGACCACCATTTAGGTGTTGGAGCCAGCGGGGAGATGGAGGGTTATGAAGAACAATATTATTATGGTCGCAGAGCAAATGGTGTTTACATTCCACGCTATCGCAACATTGGCAAAGACAAACGCGATTACTTACGCGGCTTTGGATATCAGGGTGGCGGCAGCAGACAAGGCTGGTCGAGCTTAGTAGCAGAACTTAGTATTGGAGCCGAATTGAAAAATGCAGTTACCACTCCGGGTGCATGGAGCGTGGGTATCGGTGGTTTTGGTGAGGTGCTGCCTGATCATTCAAATTCGGTTACTATCAATAAAGATTTAAAAGATAAATTCGGATTACCAACATTGTTGTTTGATACAGAGTTTAAAGAAAACGATTATAAAATGCGTATAGACATGGCAGCCGATGCAGCTGAAATGTTGGAGGCAGCGGGTGCTAAGAACGTTCAATCGCATGATCGCAAATCGCAACACGGGCTTGGCTTGGGTATTCACGAAATGGGAACAGCTCGTATGGGTAAAGATCCAAAAACTTCAGTGTTGAATAAGAACAATCAGGTGCATGCCTGTAAGAATGTTTTTGTTACTGATGGCTCGTTTATGACTTCTGCTGCGTGTGTGAATCCATCATTAACGTACATGGCATTTACAGCTCGCGCTGCTGACTTTGCAGTAAATGAATTGAAAAAAGGTAATTTATAAAATCTTAAATAGTGAATGACTATGAATCTGAATCAACTTATTGATAGAAGAGAAGCCTTACGCAAAACAGCCCTGCTGATGGGAGCTGCTGTTTCGGCTTCGGCACTAACAGGAATTTTGCAAGGCTGCAAAGCAGCGCCCGAACTAACCTACAAGCCCGATTTTTTTACGGAAGATCAGGCGCGCTTGATTAGTGAGGTAGCGGAAATAATCATCCCGAAGACAGACACACCCGGAGCAAAAGATGCCGGTGTACCGGGATTCATTGACCAGATGTTAAAGGAGTGTTATAAGAAAGAAGATCAGGATGAATACCTGAAAGGCTTAGCTGAGTTTGATGCAGCGGCCAAAGCCGCTTATGGCGATACATTTAATGAGTGTGATGCAAAACAACAAACTGAGTTTGTATTAGCGCAACATGCCGATGCCATCGCGAAATCAAAGGCTGATCCTTCCATGAAGCGTCCTTTTATTTTAGCGACCAAAGAGCTTACGCTTTTAGGATTCTTTACATCAGAGCCAGGTGCAACCCAAGTGCTACAATACGAAGCAGTACCAGGTTCTTATAAAGGATGTATTCCATTATCAGAAGCTGGCAATGGAAAAACCTGGGCTACTTAATGGTTTTAAGTTTTCTAATCAAAAGGCATTCGAAAGAATGCCTTTTTTTTTAAGAAGTTAATTTCTCTGCAAAGACGGTGACTTTTATTCAGCAATGGAGTTATAAGTCAAATTAATATTTATGAGAAAAATATTTTTGGGTGCCATTTTGGTTTTTGGTTTAACTAATTGTTCAGAAACAGAAAATCTAACTCTTAGTCAAGAACTTGACGAACTAGCAGATTCTTTTCAAATTTTCACAATCATGAATGAGAAGACTGATACAATTAAGACAAAAAGTGGAGTTAAGATTATCACAAGAGCTAATACGTTTATGCAAAGTGATAGGCAAGATGCAAAAGAGCCTATCTTAATTGAACTACAAGAAGTTTTCGATAAATCGGAAATGATTCTTAATGGAATAGGAACAGTATCCAACGGAAAACTTCTTGAATCTTTCGGAATGGTATTTATAAAAGCGATGTCAGATGGCGAGGAGTTAACACTCAAAAACGATATGCCTATTACAATTTCTATACCTAACAAAAGAGAAGGATATAATGGTGAATTATTCTATGGCACAAAAACTAGTGATGGGCTGAATTGGGAGTATACCGGGCCAAAAAGTGATACTATAGTAGTTGAAACGATAGAAGAAGTAAAAGGCGGAATAGAAATTGTTCGAGTAAAAACCTATGCGATTACCAACGGATTAAAAGTGCTTATTTCTGATACAAACCAAGGCTTAAATTATGACTCGATTTCAACTGGTGAGTTTGAAATGAAACCCTTTGAGTCATATCAATTTGAGATAACTAAGTTAGGTTGGATTAATTGTGATAGGTTTATCAATATCGTTGATAAGAGTACGTTAGAAGTAGAACTTAAGAACTTTAGCCACCCGATAGGATATTTAGTTTTTTCAAATCTCAATTCAGTGATGGGAATAATGTTTGACGAGCAGGGAGTTGCGCTAATAGAAGAACTGCCAGATGGTTATCCCGTTGAACTAGTTGTGATTGACAAAATGAAGGATAAATTTTTTTGGGTGAAAAAAAGTTTAGTAAATGGTTCTGACGCGAGAGTTATATTAAAGACAAAGGCAATTGATAAGAAGGAATTAAAGAAAGAATTAAAAAAGCTAGACAATTGATAGAACTTAAAGAAGCTGAGACTAAAGAAGGTTACAATCTCGCAACTACTCTATTTAAAGAGTATGTATCTCAACTTGGTATCGATCTCAG
>JBBSBG010000066.1:0-11589 GCA_038251495.1 Cytophagales bacterium | reverse complement strand
TGATCTTAAAGTTGTTACCAAGCAGACTCCATCTGCTGAAGAGATTGCCGCGCTTCTATTTGCAAGTAAGATTTGTAAGCATACAAAATCCAATACAATAATTTTAGCGGTCAATGGACAACTGTTAGCGAGTGGTGTTGGCCAAACCAGTCGCGTTGATGCATTGAAGCAAGCCATCGAAAAGGCTGGTGCTTTCGGGTTTGACTTAAAAGGTTCGGTTATGGCTTCGGATGCGTTCTTCCCGTTCCCTGATTGTGTTGAGATTGCAGACCAACAAGGCATCAAAGCTGTAATCCAGCCAGGTGGGTCAATCAAAGATCAGGATTCGATCAACTATTGCGACCATCATAAGATGGCAATGGTCTTCACGGGTACGCGACACTTCAAGCATTAATACGCTGTAAGTTTTTTCGATTGATTGCACTTAAAATTCACCGGATTATTTCTGTAATTTCGTGCCTAACTTTTTACCTTACGGGAACGAATGGGACTTTTTGATTTTTTTACTCAGGACATTGCTATCGACCTGGGTACAGCCAACACATTAATCATTCACAAAGACAAAGTAGTGGTAGACGAGCCGTCTATTATAGCGTTGGATCGTGCCACTGGCAAAGTGCTTGCCATTGGCCGCGAAGCCATGCAAATGCATGAAAAGACCCACGATAACATTAAAACCATTCGACCTTTAAAGGAAGGTGTAATAGCCGACTTCCACGCAGCCGAAATGATGATTCGCGGCATGATCAAAATGATCGATACGGGTCGGAAACTTTTTCCACCATCCTTGCGCATGGTAATTTGTATTCCATCTGCCATTACAGAAGTTGAGAAGCGTGCCGTAAGAGATTCGGCCGAACACGCAAACGCCAAAGAAGTTTATATGATTCACGAGCCGATTGCAGCAGCAATTGGTATCGGTATTGACATAGAGCAACCAGTTGGAAACATGATTGTGGACATTGGTGGCGGAACAACTGACATCGCTGTTATAGCCTTGTCGGGAATTGTTTGTGATCAATCAATTCGCATAGCCGGAGACACGTTCAATAGAGATATTTTGGACTACATGCGCAGGCAGCACAATCTGTTAATTGGTGAACGGTCTGCAGAGCGGGTAAAAATTGAAGTAGGTTCAGCACTTACCGAATTAGATGACGGTCCTGACGATTATGAAATTCGCGGTCGCGATTTAATGACGGGAATTCCTAAGACCATTAAGATTTCATACTCAGAAGTTGCCTTTGCGCTTGATAAGTCAATTTCAAAATTAGAGGAAGCTGTGCTCAAAGCGCTTGAACTTTCGCCACCAGAATTATCAGCGGATATTTATGAACGCGGAATCTACTTGACTGGCGGTGGAGCCATGCTCCGTGGATTGGACAAGCGTCTTTCTTTAAAGACAAAGTTACCGATTCATGTTGCCGATGATCCATTGCGCGCTGTGGTAAGAGGAACAGGTGCAACCCTTAAAAACCTGAATCATTTTCGAAAGATTTTGATGACCTAATGAATGGAGCGACTCATAAATTTTATTTACGAGTATCGGGCTTTTTTAACTTTTTTACTTCTTGAGTTGTCTTGCGGGTGGTTGGTTGTTGAAAATAATCAATACCAAAGCACAAAATATTTTAATTCGTCCAATCGATTAGCTGCTAACATACTTGGATTCTCTCAAGGAGTAAGAGAATATTTTTCGTTACGCACCATCAATGAGGAGTTAGCACAGGAAAATGCCGAGTTAAGAACGGATCTCGAAATCATGCGTCAGGTATCGGACAATTATAATCCCGATGCTAACGATTCTGCCAAAACCGATCAGTTCGTATATGTGAGTGCTAAAGTAATAGCGAACTCAACTAACCTCTACAAGAACTTCATTACGATTAACCGCGGTTCGGCTGATGGCATTTTGTCAGGCATGGCCGCAATTAGTAACGATGGGGCAGTGGGAAAAGTGAAATCTGTTTCAGAAAATTATTCAGTTTTAATATCGTTGCTCAATGTTGATGAACAAATCTCATGCGTTATTAAGCGAACAAACCATTTTGGAAGTGTGCGCTGGGATGGATTGCAGATGCGGTATTCCAATTTGCTTTTTATACCAAGACATGCAATGCCAGTTGTTGGCGACTCTGTTGTTACCTCCGGATACAATGCAGTTTTCCCCGAAGGTATAATGGTCGGTATCATCCGCGAAGCGAACTTGAAAAATGAAGCAAACTTTTGGGATATTCGTATTGAACTTTCTCAGGATTTCGGCCGCTTATCTTTTGTTGAGGTGATCAAAAGCCGATTAAAGAATGAAAAGGATTCGCTTGAACGCATAACTATCGGAGATCCAAAATGAGTCGGTCAGGCATCATACAATTTATTTTATTCTTCGTTTACGTGCTGGTGCAGGTTGTCCTATTGCGTAACCTGGTTTTATTTAACTCAGCATTTTGCTTTTTATATATCGCATTCATTTTATTGCTTCCAATCGAACTTAATACATTGGCATTAATGGTAATAGGGTTTGTTATGGGATTTGCCATTGATATTTTCTATGACAGCATGGGTCTGCATGCCATGGCTACTGTGCTGGTCGCCTATCTAAGAAATTATTGGATGGCTACTATAACACCACAAGGCGGATACGACTCAGGATCTTCTGCCACCATAAGTTCCAATGGATTACAATGGTTTATCGTTTATGCCTTGCCATTGGTTTTCCTACACCACTTGGTTTTATTTTTTGTAGAAGCATCCGGCTTTGAATTATTCTGGTATACGATGCTGAAAATTGTGGCTAGTTTGATGTTTACTATGACTGTCGTAATTTTACTTCAGTATTTGTCTCCGCGGAGCAGGCGCATATGAATGAGGGGAGGAAGGACATACTACAGATTGTTTTTTTATTGATTGGACTAATCTTTCTAATCAAGCTCTTCTTTATACAAGTTTTAGATAATAAATATGCTGACCTGGCTGACGGAAATGTTATCCTTCGGCAGGTAGAATATCCTTTTCGTGGCCTTATTTACGATCGTAATCATAAATTAATTGTTTTCAACTCGCCAGAGTTTGATTTGGAGGTTATTATAAAGGATGTAAAGAATTTTGATTCAGCTCGCTTTTGCAGCGTGTTCGAAATTTCGCGCGAAGAGTTGCGTGGTCGATTTAAAACAATGAAAGCGAGAAAGGAATACTCGCAATTCAAACCTACCATTTTCATGAATCAATTATCCAATATTGACTTTGCGAAAGTTCAGGATCATCTCGAAGCGTTTCCCGGCTTTTATGTCCAGGCAAGAACCACTCGCTCGTATGCAACACCTGCATTGGCGAATGCTTTAGGTTATGTGAGCGAGATTAGTAAAACAAGTTTGGAAAGAGATACAACCAAAATCTACAAGCAGGGAGATTATGTTGGACAAAGTGGTATTGAATTTTTTTATGAAAAACAGCTGCGTGGTCAACGTGGAGTGCGATTTAAATTGCGAAATGTAAAAGGCATTGAGAAGGGATCTTTCAAAAATGGTTTGTATGATACACTTTCTGTGCCCGGACAAAATCTAACCACTAGCATTGACATTGATCTGCAACAGTATGGAGAATTGTTGATGAAGGGCAAATCTGGAAGCATTGTTGCTATTGAGCCTGCTACGGGTGAAATTCTATCGTTGGTTTCAGGTCCATCTTATGATCCTAATCTCCTGACAGGGAGAAATTACAGTTCTAATTTTAAGCAGATAAGTATTGATTCTTTAAAACCGCTTTTCAACAGGCCGCTCATGGCACAATACAGACCGGGGTCAATTTTTAAAATTGCACAGGCCATGACCGCCCTTCAGGAAAAAGTAATCACCCCTGAAACAAGAATTCGCTGCGACCGAACTGTTATTAATTGCCATGGTGCACATTCAAATGAAGATTTACGAGGTGCCATTGCCAACTCATGCAATCCTTATTTTCATAATGTATTAAGACGAATGCTTAACAAAGGGGTAGTCAATGATCCTTTTGGTGATACGCGCATTGGCCTCGAAGAATGGGACAAGCATATTATGAGTTTTGGTTTTGGTAGAAAATTGGGAATAGACTTGCCAAATGAAAAAGAAGGCTTGGTGCCAACACCTGCCTACTATGATCGGGCTTACAGAAGTCCGGCATGGAAGTTTTCAAATATCTATTCATTGGCTATTGGTGAAGGAGAAAATCTCGTGGTACCTATCCAGATGGCAAACTTTGCTGCCACCATTGCTAATCGTGGATTTTACTACACTCCGCATTTGGTGAAAGGAATTGGGAAAGACAAAAATCCGTTGCCTCAATATCAGCAAAGACATTATACTACCATCGACACTTCCTATTTTATCATTGCTGTAGATGCTATGCAACAGGTAGTTGAGGAAGGCACCGGTCAATACCGCGCTAAGCTAGCCGACATCATTGTGTGTGGAAAAACAGGTACCGTGCAAAATGCGCCACCGTTATTCGATCACTCGGTTTTCATTGCTTTCGCTCCGCGCGACAATCCAAAGATTGCTATCTCTGTTTATGTGGAGGATGCCGGACAAGGTGCGCGAGCTGCAGCTTCCATTGCAAGTTTGATGATTGAAAAATATTTATTAGGAGCAACAAGACGACCGAATATCGAGAACTATGTGTTAGCCGGAAAATTTGAATGAGGAAGGATAGCGACATATCGGGAAAGTTAGATTGGGCAACCATGGCGTTGTATGCTGTGCTGGTGGCATTGGGTTGGATCAATATCTACGCAGCCGTATATGATGAAACCGCTAACCAAACAATCTGGGATCTTTCGCTTAACTCCGGTCGTCAGCTAATGTTTATTGCTGCATCGTTAGTCATTATCCTAATGATCATTATTGTTGACATGCGTTTCTACGAAACGTTTGCTTACTTATTTTACGGAATCATTTTGTTTGTGCTACTTCTGGTTCCTGTTCTGGGTAAAGAAGTTGGTGGCAACAAATCCTGGATTGGTATTGGTTCGTTTGGAGTTCAACCCTCTGAGTTTGCCAAGTTTGTTACTGCATTAGCTGTTGCCAAGTTTATGGGCTCAGTTGGTTTTAGAATGGATAATAATCGTAACCAAATGATTTTGTTTGGTATGATATTACTTCCACTTGCATTAATTCTTTTGCAAAAGGATTTTGGGACAGCCATTGTGTTTACCGCATTTGTGTTTGTATTCTATCGCGAAGGCATGTCGCCATTCATTATTATTCTTGGCGCTTCGGCAGCAACCATTGCTATACTAACATTGATTGTTAAAAATCAGTGGTATTTACACGGAGCAATTTTAACGATTTTGGCTGCGTTGATTTTTTTTGGAAAGCGCAAGACGAAACGCATCATGGTGTTAACCGCTGGAGCATTAGTGTTAATGGTAACGATTGAAAGCTTCGATTATATCGTGAATAATGTTTTACCCATTCGTCATAAAAAAAGACTAGAGGCGTTGGTCGATCCCGATTTCGACCCGATGGGAATAAACTGGAATGTAACCCAATCTAAAATTGCGATTGGTAGTGGAGGTTTTGCGGGGAAAGGATTTTTAAAAGGCACGCAGACGAAATTTGATTTTGTACCTGAGCAGAGTACAGATTTTATTTTTTGCACCATAGGCGAAGAGCATGGTTGGTTGGGCAGTTTTGTAGTTATCGGACTTTTTATGGCGCTTCTCTTGCGAGTCGTTTTTATTGCAGAGCGGCAGAAAAGTAAATTTTCAAGAGCGTATGGCTACGCAGTAGCCAGTATTTTCTTCTTTCACTTTGCTATTAATATTGGAATGACGATTGGCCTTTTTCCGGTCATCGGAATTCCGTTACCATTCTTTAGCTATGGCGGCTCCTCTTTGTGGAGCTTTACAATTCTGCTATTTATTCTTCTAAAGCTTGACGCCCATCGCAGCCAGGTGCTAAAGCGGATTTAAGTTTAGCTAAATCGTTTCTGAACAATTTCAATAAACTCTTCGTATTCTTCGCTTTCTTTATCCCAATCCGGATAGCCATCATCTAAAAACCTGTTTGCTTGATTGAGATTGTCAAACCGATCAAGTTTATCTATTGCGTCAGAAAAAATTTCAAAATCACCATGAAACAGAATTTTAGTAAACATAAACTTCTGATTGATGGTCAAGCTTTCCTTTAAGCGAGTTACTTTTTGATTAGCCAGATTATCCGCTAACGTTGGCTTTGAGGAAGCCATTGGTTGAGATGCCGGTTTGCTCTCAACATAGACTTCTTTCTTTACTTCAATTATTGTTTGGGTAGCTTGAACAATGTGCTGGGCAGGAGGTTGGGTTGATTTGGCTTCGTAGAAATTTTCAATGTTGACAGGACTTAATTTATTAAACGCAGCCAGGTACGATTCAAAATCTTCAGGTGTAAAATTTACTTCTTCAAGAATATGATCTAATAGTGCAAAGGCTTCCTTTCCTGAAATGACCTCTAAATTTCGGGTACTCAAATGTTCCACTAACTTCTCTAAAGGCGCACGATTTACTTTGATGTATTTTACTTTTTCGGTTAAGTCTTTCAAATAAAGAAATTCATTTTCCTTACTGTCTAAAGTATCTGAATAAAAATCATAAGGCGCTAATATCAGATATAAGGTTTGACTAACACCTCTCTTCAAAAGCGGGAGAAAATTTGCTTTGTTAATGAGTATGTGATTGCTAACCGTATTTTGATATTGAACTAATGCCTCGGTAACTTCTTTTGATTCATAATCAAAATAAGGGCTTTTCATTTTTTCACTTTGCTTTTTCCACGCACTAAGCAAATCATTAATTACAAAAAGATTTACCTGCTTGATTTCGCAAAGGGAAAGTATTTCAGGACCACTTATTTTTTCTTTCTTTGAAAAGTATGAGTCTGCCAATTGATTGGCAAATTGAATTGCATAGTGGTCGATTGCCTTCAAACTAATCTTTTCGTCCATGAGTTACTATTTTGTATTCTTGTTTAATCAAAACGCGCCAAGGAACACCTTGTTGTATGGTAAAGATAGTGATAGAAAATTTGGCTCAAAAGGAAGTGAGTGCTATTGGTTCAGGAACATCAGTTTTAAAATTGGTGCAGGCTAACTATATAGATTGGATGCACGCCTGTGGCGGCAAAGGTCGATGCACTACCTGTAAGTTTGAGATTGTGGAAGGTGGCGATCAACTTAGCCCACTTTCGGCAGCAGAACTTAGCTATCGGGATAAGGGCGAGCTTGGTGACACCGAGCGGCTGGCTTGCCAGGCTTCCGTTTTAGGCGAGTGTAGAATTCGAATTCCAAATGAAAGCAAACTCCCACACATGACTTACTCAGACTAAAACCAAAGGGTTTTAAAGGTAAATCTTAACTTGCACTATGTTTATTGAACCCCAACTTGGCAGAAGCAACAAACCTGGAAAGAGCGGTTGGATTGAAGTGATTTGTGGATGCATGTTTTCGGGTAAGACGGAAGAGCTTATCCGTAGATTGAACAGGGCATTAATAGCAAAACAAAAGGTCGAGATTTTTAAACCCTCAACCGATACTCGGTATCATCATCAAAAAATTGTGTCGCATAGCGAACGTGAAATCCGATCTACCCCAGTAAACTTTGCCAATGATATTATTTTATTAGCTGGCAACTGCGATGTGGTAGGTATTGATGAAGCTCAGTTTTTTGATGAAGCAATCGTTGAGGTTTGCAATAAACTGGCAAATAATGGTAAGCGGGTGATTGTTGCCGGGTTGGATATGGATTTTGAAGGCAAGCCGTTCGGCTCGATGCCCAACTTGCTGGCTGTTGCCGAATACGTAACGAAGGTACACGCTATTTGTGCTCAAACCGGTGAACTCGCTTCTTTCTCATATCGACTGAATGAAAATGATTCGAAAGTGATGTTGGGTGAAAAAGATTTGTATGAAGCGCGCAGCCGGCAGGCATTTGTTTCAGAAATGCAGAAACGAAAAAAGTAAGTGCTCCACAAAACAAAAGGTGTTGTCTTTCGATTTACCAAGTATGGAGAAACTTCCATCATCGTAAATATTTTTACAGAACTGTTTGGGTTGCAAAGTTATATTGTGAACGGTGTTCGAAGCAGTTCTAAACGAAGCAAGATTGCTTTATTTCAACCGCTCACGCTTCTTGATCTGGTTGTTTACCATAAAGAGAATGCAAACATTTTGCGCATTAAGGATGTAAAGTGTTATCATCCATATCAATCTGTAACGAGTGAGATTCGAAAGTCTGCTATCGCGATGTTTATCATAGAGGTTTTGAATAAATCAGTAAAGGAGCAAAGCCATGCTGGCGAAATTCATGATTTTGTAGCAAATTCCTTGATGACTTTGGATAAGTTGCAAAAACCTGAAAATTTTCATCTGCTTTTTTTGTTAGGTCTCAGCAAGCATCTTGGTTTTGGCCCTAATTTAACTGAAGAGGTCTTGGGTGGGCACTGGATGGATGTGGGTGACCAAGAGGTTTTGAAGCGATTAATGAAATCGGATTATGATTCTACAATAATGATTAATTATGCACAACGGCAGACTTTGTTACTAAGCTTGCTGCGGTTTTACGCAAACCACGTTGATAATTTTGGCGAGATGAAATCGCTGGCAGTGCTACGCGAAATTCAGTAGCTTTAAGCAGCCACTGCCACTCGCACTTCTTTGCGCACAGGTTTTTCGCTTAACATTTTTAACTGTTTGGCGTGAGCGGCCACCGCGTCAAAAAAGGTATCTTTTGATTTGTAAGGCAACCCAAATTCATTGGCAGTTTGCTCAACTATTTTTGCAATGTGTCGATAGTGAACGTGGCAAATATTTGGAAACAGGTGATGTTCGACCTGATAATTTAAACCACCTACATACCACGAAAATAATTTTTGGCGGTGACCAAAGTTAGTGGTTGTTCGCAGCTGATGAATGGCCCAATTGTTCTCAAGATTTCCCTGGTCATCGGGCATAGGATATTCCGTTCCATCCACAACGTGAGCCGGCTGAAAAATTATGGCGAGAATAAACCCACCGATGTAGTGCATTACCAAAAATCCAATTACGGCTTGTCCGAATGTGATAGGCAAAAGCCACATAGGTATTACAAAGATGTAGGTGAAATAAATTATCTTCGTAACGATCATAGAGACCCATTCCTGAGTCGCGTTAGCGCGTTGTTTTTTCACAAAACCCTCACGTTGATATTTAAATAACCGGTCAAAGTCTTTTACTACTACCCAAATCAAGGTCATAAGTCCATAAAAAAACCACGCATAGTAGTGCTGAAATTTGTGAAGCGGTATCCATTTTGAGTCAGGAGCCATTCGCAAAACCCCGCGGGGGCTTATATCTTCATCTACTTCATGAATGTTGGTGTAAGTATGATGAAGTACGTTGTGTTGAACCTTCCAGTTAAAAGCGTGGCCACCGACTAAATTGAGCGAAAGACCAAGTAAATTATTTACCCACGGCTTCGATGAATAAGAACCATGGTTAGCATCATGCATAATTGAAAGACCAATGCCTGCAAGGCCAAACCCCATCAGCACGCAAAAGCCTAACATACCCCAGAGGTTTGAAGTGATTCCACTTATTAAGAGAAAGTAGGGGATCAGGTAAAGCGAAAACATGAATATGGTTTTGATTACCATTTCACGATTAGCAGTTTTCTCTATTTCATTAGTTTTGAAATGTCCATTCACTCGCTGACTGAGCGTAATGAAAAAATCTTTTTGGTGGGTAGCAAATTTTAAATTCAGACTAACGTTCATAATACCGGGATTACGCTATCTTAACTTGTGGGACATCATTTTGTTTACACCAGCTCACCTTTTGTGATACTATAATCCTGAAATGTTTTTGATTATAGATCGGATAACACGTGTAAGGCCATAAAATCTGATAAAAGGTAATTTTTTTATGGAGGAAGGTGATAAAATTATAATTCAGCAATAATAGTTTTACCACCCTTTGTTATATCGCCAACTTTTACCGAAACCTTGGCGGTTAGTGGAAGAAAAATATCAACACGCGATCCGAATTTAATAAAGCCAAACTCATCACCTTGTTCTAAAGGCTGACCTTCCTTAACATACCACTTTATTCTCCTTGCAAGCGCACCGGCAATCTGACGAAATAAAATTTCTGTACCGTTGCTCATCCTAGTAACAATAGTAGTGCGTTCGTTTTCTGTGCTTGACTTAGGATGCCACGCAACCAAATATTTTCCGGGATGATAAGTGCAATAACTAATTGTTCCAGAAACAGGCATTAGATTTACATGCACGTTGATGGGTGACATGAAAATTGAAATCTGTTTTCTTTTTGATTTTAAATATTCTGGCTCGTCAGTTTCTTCAATTACAACTACTTTGCCATCGGCTGGGGCAAGTACTTGTTTATCATTTTTAGCTACCTGAAATACAGGAATGCGAAAAAACTGTAAGATTATTAGATAGAAGCCAATGCTTACTACAATTAGAATATTATGAAGGATGGTAAGATCAGGAAAGAAATAAGTGATTCCCCAGTTGAGTCCAAATAGCACAAACAATAAAACAAATAATAATGTCTTTCCTTCGCGATGAATAGTCATTTTAAACAATCAAGATTTGATCTTGCAAAGTTCAACATTTTATCCTGTAATCCGAAAGTTTGAAGATATGATACTGATGCTCATTGCAGACTTTATACAGTTTGATAACTCCACCGATTACCTATAACCGAATACCAAATTACATTCTAATACCCGCCCCTGAACTTATACGTTTTAGCAACTTTATCAATGGCAACCATGTAAGCAGCAATACGCAACGACACTTTGTATTGAACAGATGTATTGTAAACATTGATAAAGGCATCTTTCATAATTCGATCACTTCTACGGTTTACGCGCTCAGCGGTCCATTTATAACCCAATCGGTTTTGTACCCATTCAAAGTAAGACACCGTAACACCACCGGCATTTGCTAAAATGTCGGGCACTACACTAATTCCTTTTTCAAAAATAATATTATCGGCTTTAGATGAAGTTGGTCCGTTAGCACCTTCCACAATCAACTTAGCTTGAATTTTTCCAGCGTTAGAACCCGTAATAACATCTTCGGTAGCAGCTGGCACCAACACATCTACATTAAGCGTAAGTAAATCAGCTCCTGCAATTTTTTCAACTTCAGCATACCCTTCCAGGGAGCCTTTATTTTTATCGCGATAAGCGATTGCTGCATCAATATCAATTCCATTTTCATTGTAATAGGCGCCTGAAATATCACTCACAGCCACTATTTTCAAACCACGCTCAGAAAGCAATCGCGCAGCCCATGAACCCACGTTACCAAAACCCTGAACGGCACAGGTTGCTTTATAAGGATTGATTTTTAATTTCTCCATCGCAGCAAGTGCAGAAACCATTACCCCACGGCCGGTGGCCTCAGTTCTTCCCAACGAACCGCCCATTACAATAGGCTTTCCTGTAACAACAGCCGAAACTGTCATCCCTTTATTTCTAGAGTATTGATCCATCAACCAGGCCATTTCGCGCGGACCAGTGCCCATATCAGGTGCTGGGATATCCTGATCGGGACCAAAAACACCCATCATTGC
>JBBSBG010000065.1:0-11638 GCA_038251495.1 Cytophagales bacterium | reverse complement strand
ACAATGGTTTGGTACTTGCCTGCCTTTAGGTCATTATCGATTATCTCTTCCAGAAAGTTTAAACTCCGCTCTTCGGCCATAAGTAGTTAGTAAAAGACTGTAAAGGTAAAAGCCTTTGCGAATAACCCGAAGCCTTTTGATCGGTTTATCGTACTTTTAAATGCAACTATTTTAACTTCAATTAGGTTGTTCGATAAGCAGATACCTCTATGACTTCTTTATATATAAAAAATATGGTTTGCCAACGGTGCATCACGGCTGTTGGGCAGGAGTTTGAAAAGCTGGGGTTACATCCAACTAAGATTGCCTTGGGCGAGGTGACACTGGAGGTTGAGCATATAGATAAAGACGTGCTGAGCAACTTAGAAAACCAATTAAAGAGTTTAGGTTTTGAATTGATTGATGATCGCAAAGCAAGATTAATTGAAGCCATAAAGAATCACGTGATCAACTTAATTCATCATACGGAACAAATAGACGTAAAGCTTAATTGGTCGCAGATACTTTCGGAACAACTACACGTTGAATACAATTATCTGAGCAGTCTTTTTTCATCTGTAGAAGGAATGACTTTGGAGCAGTACATTATCCATCAGAAAATTGAACGCGTAAAGGAATTACTTTTTTATGATGAGCTTACCCTCAGTGAGATTGCCGATAAGTTAGGCTATAGCAGTGTGGCTCATCTCTCAGGTCAGTTTAAAAAGATTACAGGTCTCACACCTTCCGAACTAAAGAAATCTAAAAGTAGCAGGGAACTCCGCAATCCTCTTGATTCCGTTGGCTAAAATTATATAACTCCTTTCAGGAATTATGTAAACACTTTTATTGAATACTCCCGTTCTTTGTAGTAGAGATTTTGGATTAAATTGAATACCATGAGCGCTGAGATAACGAAACATACTTTTCCAGTTTTAGAAATGACCTGTGCAGCCTGTGCAGTCAGTGTTGAGTCCATGCTCAAGGCAACAAAAGGAGTGAAGGTAGCCGCAGTTAACTATGCTAATCAAACAGCGTTGGTTGATTATGATGCTTCGATAGTAAAGGTTGAGGATTTACAAAATGCTGTTCGTTCCATTGGTTACGATCTTGTAATTGATACTGTGGATCCAAGTGCTATTCAGGAAAAATCGCAGCAAACTAATTATCAGGCGGTAGTAACAAGAACTATTTGGTCACTGGCACTATCTGTTCCGCTTGTTATCATAGGGATGTTCTTTATGCACATGCCTTATGGAAATTACATTTCTATGGTGTTGGCAGCTCCGGTTGTATTTTATTTTGGTCGACATTTTTTTGTAAACGCGTGGAAGCAAGCAAGGCATGGCAAAGCCAATATGGATACGCTGGTTGCTTTGTCCACGGGTATTGCATACTTCTTTAGTGTGTTCAATACTTTTTTTGCTGAGTTCTGGATAAGCAGAGGTTTGGAAGCCCACGTTTACTTTGAAGCCGCAGCGGTGGTGGTTGCTTTTATTTCCTTAGGAAAATTATTAGAGGAAAAGGCAAAATCGAATACTACATCGGCCATGAAAAAACTGATGGGCTTACAACCTAAAACATTAGTGGTACTCGTTGATGGCGTTGAACAGGAGTTACCCATTGCCTCAGTAAAGGTTGGTAATATCGTACTGGTAAGGCCTGGTGAAAAAATCCCAGTGGATGGTGTCGTTTCTTCTGGATCTTCCTTTGTGGATGAGAGTATGATTTCGGGTGAGCCGATTGCCGTTGAGAAATCAACTGGCGAAAATGTATTTGCAGGAACAATAAACCAAAAAGGGAGTTTTCAATTTGAGGCAAAGAAAGTGGGAAGTGATACGATGCTTGCGCACATCATTAAGATGGTGCAGCAAGCACAAGGCAGTAAAGCACCCGTGCAGCTAATAGTAGATAAGATAGCTGGCATCTTTGTGCCCGTTGTTATTGCCATTGCAGTATTAACATTTATCATTTGGAATTTAGTTGGTGGAGAAAATGCTTTCACGCATGCCTTGCTAACATCAATTACTGTTTTGGTGATTGCCTGTCCTTGTGCATTAGGCTTAGCAACCCCAACAGCTATTATGGTGGGCGTGGGCAAGGGTGCGCAAAACAATATTTTAATAAAGGATGCGGAAAGCCTGGAGCTTGCGCATAAAGTAAACGCAATCATTTTAGATAAAACCGGGACTATTACCGAAGGCAAACCGGTAGTCACTGATGTTGTATGGACAGTTAAGGATGATTCAGTAAAGAAATATAAAGACATTCTTTACTCTATTGAATTTCAATCGGAACATCCGCTTGCGCAGGCTATTGTTGATAAATTAAAATCAGAAGCCGCATCGAAAGTTGCACTTACTAATTTTGAGAGCCTTACAGGAAAAGGAGTTAGCGCTTCTTTTGAAGGCGAAGATTGTTTTCTGGGCAATGGAAAATTACTTGCTGAAATGAATGTTGCTGTTTCTGAAGAGATCAAGAACACAGCTTCCGGATGGCAAAGTGAAGCAAAGACCGTAATCTATTTTGCTAACAAAATGAATGTTATTGGTTTGTTAGCTATTGCCGATAAAATTAAATCAACTTCAAGTGAAGCGATTGTTGTCCTTCAAAACAAAGGCATTGAGGTGTACATGCTTACTGGAGACAATGAACAAACAGCAAAGGCAGTAGCCAGCCAGGTGGGTTTAGCAAACTTCAAATCAGAGATGCTTCCGGCCGACAAGGCGGACTTTATCAAGCAACTGCAGGCAACTGGAAAAATTGTTGCGATGGTCGGTGACGGCATCAATGATTCGCAGGCCTTAGCGCAGGCCGATATAAGCATTGCGATGGGCAAAGGATCCGACATCGCTATGGATGTTGCTAAAATGACACTAATCACTTCTGACTTAATGTCAATACCCAAAGCATTAACTCTTTCAACTAAAACCGTTCGCACCATCAAGGAAAATCTTTTCTGGGCGTTTATCTATAACTTAATTGGAATTCCAATAGCTGCTGGGATTTTATATCCAATTAACGGATTTTTGCTTGACCCCATGATTGCCGGAGCAGCCATGGCTTTGAGTTCAGTGAGTGTAGTTAGTAATAGTTTGCTTTTAAAAAGGGCCAAAATTTAAATATAATAGTATGAGCGATTTAAAATTAAAAACCAATGTGAAGTGTTCGGCCTGTGTAGATAAGATAACACCCTATTTGAATGAGGTAGCCGGGGCTGGCAGCTGGCAAGTTGACCTCACTGACCCGACAAGAATACTAACCGTAAAGACTAATGTTTCTGACCAAAAGGTAATTGAAGCGCTTAAAAAGGCTGGTTATAAAGGGGAGACTGTTTAAGGATGCATCTTAAATTGTCGCGACTCGCCTACATGCCATCCCTATGGGATTTATCAAAGAAATACTCTTTGCACCACCGTGATATAACTCCTAGCGGGGTTTCTCCACACTAATTTAATTCCCTCTAGGGAAGTAATATCAGTAGCCAATTAGGGACGATATATTTTTTGTCGCGATGATTTTAAATGCACCGTTGAAAACCCCTAAACTGTTGATTTCGGAAAATTCTTTACATTTGTACGTTAATGAAATTTTTAAGAACCATATTTTCTTGTTTGTTGGCAGTGCTCGTGTTCATTTCATCGAGCAGTTTCACGGTTAATATGCATGTATGTGGGGGCAGGGTTCAAAGTGTTTCTGTAATTGAAAAAGCTGCTGTCTGCGCCTTGGAGGTTAAAACTCAGGCATGCCATAAGACAATCGTAAAAAAGAAAACGTGTTGCAAAGAAGATCAAATAACTTTTGAAGGCAAGAGTTTTAAAACGCACGAGTCAACATCATTGCAAATGCAGCAAACGTCTTGGGTAGTAGCGTTGCCACTGATTGCAACAATTACTTTATCACCCAACACCTCAACTGAATTTCAGTTTCTTCATTACTCTCCACCGTTGATTGTCCGCGACATTACGGTGCAGGTTCAATCTTTTCTTATTTAAGTAACCAATCAAATTTAAGATTTTGAGATTACTGGAATTTCCATAATCTCATTTGGCAATATTTTATTGTCAGGTTGTTATCGAAAAATTGATTGCGCATGCTTAATTCCATAATAAAATATTTTTTAGAGAATCGGTTAATAACCATTCTCATTTTACTCGCCATTATTACGTGGGGGCTTGTCGTGTCGCCATTCAACTGGAATATTGGGTTCTTACCAAAAGATCCAATACCGGTAGATGCCATTCCTGATATTGGTGAGAATCAACAAATTGTTTTTACAGATTGGCCGGGTCGATCTCCACAAGATATAGAAGATCAGATTTCCTACCCGCTTACTACCTACATGCTGGGAATTTCAGGGGTTAAGTCAATTCGCAGTTCATCTGTGTTTGGCTTCTCTATGATCAACATCATCTTCGATGAGAAGATAGAGTTTTACTGGTCGCGTGCGCGAATCATTGAAAAGTTAAATTCATTGCCTTCAGGATTGCTGCCCCCTGGTATTCAACCAGCGCTCGGTCCTGACGCTACAGCGTTAGGTCAAGTTTATTGGTATACGATTGAAGGCCGCGATCAAAACGGCAACCCAACAGGCGGCTGGGACCTACACGAAATACGTACCGCTCAGGATTTTTATGTGAAGTATGGCTTAAGTGCAGTTGAAGGTGTTTCTGAAGTTGCATCCATTGGTGGCTATGTGCAAGAGTATCAGATTGACGTTAATCCCGATGCGTTGAAAGCTTATGGCATACCACTCAATCGTGTAATGCAAGCTGTGCAAAAATCAAATCGTGATGTGGGTGCAAAAACAATTGAGATCAATCAAGCGGAATACTTGGTGCGTGGTTTGGGTTATATTAAAGATGTTACCGATATCGAAAAAGCAGTTGTTGCCGTTGAAGGTAATGTTCCAATCCGGATAAAAGATATTGCGGTTGTTTCATTGGGGCCAGCAACAAGAAGGGGAGTATTAGATAAAGGCGGAGCCGAAGTTGTGGGTGGCGTTGTTGTAGCACGATATGGTTCCAATCCATTGAAAGTAATTAATCTGGTAAAGGAAAAGATTAAAGAAATAACCCCAGGGCTTCCTAAAAAGACCTTAGCAAATGGTTCAGTAAGTCAGCTTACCATCGTTCCGTTTTATGATCGCACTCAATTAATTCATGAAACGATCGGCACATTAGAAACTGCTTTATCGCATGAAATATTAATCAGCATTATAGTGGTATTGGCGCTCGTACTAAACCTACGGGCATCCATTATTATTTCGGGTTTATTGCCAGTAGGTGTGTTGATGACATTTATTGTAATGCAATATACTGGTGTGGATGCCAACGTAGTGGCGCTTTCAGGAATTGCCATCGCGATTGGGGTGATGGTAGACATTGGAATTGTGTTTATTGAAAACATTATTCGGCATTTGGAGATGCCTGAAAATAAAGGTGCCTCAGGGAAAGAACTTCTAATTGTAATTTATGAGGCCAGTAAAGAAGTTGCATCGGCCATTACCACGGCACTTGCTACTACCGTAGTTAGTTTTATTCCTGTGTTTGCTATGGAATCAGCCGAGGGTAAATTATTTAAACCGCTGGCGCTTACTAAAACCTACGCATTGATGGGTTCTTTTGTGTTAGGATTAATCGTGTTGCCAACGCTCGCCTATTTTATTTTCAATATCAATTATGATAAAAAGAAAGTAAGGCGGATTTGGAACATTTCCTTTATCGCAGTGGGCGTGGCACTTGCCATTTATTTTAACATGTTTTTGCCGCTGGTGTTTTGTCTCATTGGTATAAACAACCTGACGGAAAGTAAATGGCCAGCGCGCTTCAGCACTTTTGCGAGTTACATCAATTTGGCACTCACGCTTTTCATTACTTCGTTTTTCCTGGCCGAAGAGTGGATGCCATTGGGTGTAGAAAATTCTATCCTTATAAATTATTTATTTGTCGTTGCGTTGATAGGATCTATTCTTGGCATCCTGATGAGTGTTGTTCACTTCTATGTACCGATTTTAAAATGGTGCCTGGTCAACAAGGTTAAATTTCTTTTAATCCCGATTTTCACAATCCTTTTTGGAATTATGGCGTGGATTGGTTTTGACAAAACCCTAAGCGTGGTTGCAACCGGATTTGAAAATATTGGCTGGAATATCCGTGATACAAAACCGTGGAAATCTCTGGACAAAAGATTTCCAGCCATCGGTTCAGAGTTTATGCCAACCCTTAATGAAGGAAGTTTTTTACTTATGCCAACGTCCATGCCGCATGCTGGCATAGCACAAAATAGAAAGGTGATCGGTCAATTAGATATGCTTCTTACGCAGATACCTGAAGTGGAATTAGCAGTTGGTAAAATGGGACGCGTTGAATCTGCACTTGATCCGGCACCAATTTCTATGTACGAAAATGTAATCAACTATAAGTCGGAGTACATATTGAACGAAGATGGGCATCGTATTCGATTCAAAACAGATTCTAAAAATCGTTTTATAACAACTTCGGGCGATAGTCTTAATAACGAGGAGGCATTAGTTCGAGGCATTACCAGTATAGATCTTGTTCAAGATGGAAATGGTCAATATTTTCGCAACTGGCGAGTACAAATAAAATCACCCGATGACATCTGGCAAGAGATTGTTAATGTGGTAAAGATACCAGGCGTTACCTCGGCTCCCAAGCTTCAACCTATTGAAACAAGGTTGGTCATGCTTCAAACAGGCATGCGCGCGCCAATGGGTATTAAAGTCTTTGGCCCTGATTTGGAAACCATTGAAAAATTTGGATTTGAATTAGAAACAATTTTAAAAGAAGTACCCTCGGTAAAAGCCGAGGCAGTATTTGCGGATCGCATTGTTGGTAAACCTTACTTGCTTTTAAATATTAACCGCGATGAAATTGCGAGGTATGGACTTTCCATTGAGGATGTTCAGGAAGTAATTGAAACGGCTATAGGGGGCATGGAGATTTCCTCTACTGTTGAAGGACGAAAAAGATTTCCAATTCGGGTTCGATACCCGCGCGAATTACGCGATGATCCCGAATCGCTTAATAAAATTCTTATATCAACTTCCTCAGGTGCGCAAATTCCTCTTTCTCAGGTTGTTGATATTGAATACACCCGCGGTCCTCAAATGATTAAGAGCGAAGAGACTTTTCTAGTAGGCTATGTTTTGTTTGATAAGCGTACAGGTTTTGCAGAAGTTGATGTTGTAAATGCAGCACAAGCTGCCATTACCGCAAAAATAGAATCTGGTGCGATAACCGTACCGGATGGAGTTAGCTATAAGTTTTCAGGTAGTTATGAAAATCAGCTTAGGGCAGTCAGCCGCTTGTCTTTAGTTATTCCAATCAGCTTGCTTGTAATTTTCTTGCTTCTTTACATGCAATTTAAAACGATTATCGCATCGGCCATTCACTTCTCGGGCGTGTTTGTTGCGTTTGCCGGAGGGTTCATTATGCTTTGGCTTTATGGACAGGAGTGGTTTCTGAATTTTTCAATTGCTGATAATAACCTGCGCGATGTTTTTCAAATGCACACAATCAACTTGAGTGTGGCTGTGTGGGTTGGGTTCATTGCATTATTTGGAATTGCCACAGACGATGGTGTTATCATGGGTACTTATATCCATCAGGTATTTGAAGAAATGAAACCGACTACCGTGGCGGGTGTACGAGAAGCTGTTATCATCGCTGGAAAGAAACGCGTGCGACCTGCTATGATGACCGCAGCAGTAGCAATCGTTGCACTACTGCCTGTGTTGTCATCAACAGGAAAGGGATCAGACATTATGGTGCCGATGGCGATTCCAACATTTGGAGGAATGATTATTCAATTGATGACCATGTTTGTTGTGCCTGTGTTGCAGGCAATATGGCGCGAAAATGAAGTGAAGAAATTAAGTAAAGAATCATGAAAAAACTGATTTCAAAATTATTCGTTCCAGCCTTTGTCTTTTTATCGCTTGCTTTAAATGGTCAGGGGCTGCAAGACTATGCTACAATTGCTGAGCAGGATAATCCAGGACTCAAAGCAAAGTATGCGGAGTTTGAAGTTGCCATGCAACAACTGCCGCAGGTAAGCTCATTGCCTAACCCAAGCCTAACGGTGGCTGCGTTTGGGCAAATGGTTGAGACACGGGTAGGTCAACAGATGGCAAGATTTTCCTTATCACAAATGTTTCCGTGGTTTGGTACTATTGAGGCACGCAAAAATGTAGCGGCTGCCAGAGCGGAGGCTACCTATCAATCCTACCTCGATGCAAAGGCTGAGTTAGCCAGTAAAGTTAGAATCGCTTACTATCCATTGGTGGAGTTAGAACAGTTGATCCTTTTGCAAAAAGAAAATATTGAAATTTTATCAACGTTCAAGATGTTAGCTACTTCCAATTTTCAAAATGGCAGAGGATCGTTAAGTGATGCATTGCGAGTTGACTTAATGAGTAATGAAGCAAAAACTGAGATTCAAATTCTGGAGCAAAAGAAAAAACCACTTGAGTTTTATTTCAATACGCTTTTGAATCGGGATAAAGATGAATCTGTAATTATAGCAGATTCTTTTAGCACGCCCGAAAAGCGAGTACTAGATACTGACAGCATTGCCCGTCATCCTCGGCTAGAAGCTTTGAGAAAACAAAGAGAAATGGCGATGGCACAAGAAATTCTTACCACTAAACAAGGGGCGCCTGAATTTGGGCTGGGTTTCGAGTACATTGTTACTGCCGCGCGTCCCGAGGTTTCAATTCCAGGTAATGGCAAGGATGCATACATGCCGATGGTCACGCTCTCACTTCCTATTTATAGAAAGCAATATAAAGCCGCAGCAAAAGAATCAAGACTCATGCAAACTGCTTATTCGGAAATGGAAAACAATGAAGCCAATAATCTTTTGTCTGAATTTGAGATGACCCGGTTTGAAATGGATAAATCACTTATCCAACTCGAATTGTTTGAGACGCAGACAAAACAAATTCAACAAATAATAGATTTATCGTTGGCTTCACTGAGTACTTCAGGAACTGACTTTGAAGAAATTTTGCGTCTTCAACAACAACTTATAAAGTACAAAATGAATAGGGTTAGCGCACTTAAAGATTATTATGCTGCCGAGTCGCGGATGTTTTTTCTAACAGGTTTTTAACCATTAAATGAGATGAATAAATTAATTAATAAAAGAAATCTAATCGGAGTTGGAATTCTTGCCGTTGGATTTTTACTAGGCTGGATAATTTCGCCCTCCAATAAAAGCACTGAACCCGATCACGTCCATCAGACGGAATCAATAGCTCAGATTTGGACCTGTTCTATGCACCCTCAAATCAGGCAATCTGAGCCTGGCAAATGCCCAATCTGTGGCATGGATTTGATTCCACTCCAAAGTGATGGAAGTTCAGTTGATCCATTAGCTATTAGCATGTCGCCAACTGCTATGATGCTTGCTGATGTAACCACTCAGGTTGTTGGCGGTGGTGCGCCAGTAAAAACAATTCATCTAAATGGAAAAATTCAAGCCGATGAACGATTAATCTATTCTCAATCATCACATATCCCTGGCAGGGTGGAGAAACTTGAAATCAATTTTACTGGCGAGTATGTAAAAAGAGGGCAAACAATCGCTTATGTTTATTCACCCGAGTTAGTTACCGCGCAAAAAGAACTTATTGAAGCAAAGAAGATAGCTGATACTCAGCCGCAATTATTTCAGGCAGCAAAGGAGAAACTCAAGAATTGGAAACTTACCGATGCTCAGATCAATCAAATCACTTCATCAGGCAATATAGTTGAGCAGTTTCCTATTCTTGCAGAAGCCTCTGGTTATGTAATTAATAAAAAAACAAATCTGGGAGATTATCTTAGCAAAGGAAGTGTGATTTACGAAATTGTTGACCTCTCAAAAGTTTGGGCGCTATTCGATGTATATGAAGCCGATATGGTGTGGATTAAACGCGGAGATCAAGTGAAGTTTACCATCTCATCGTTACCGGGCAAGGATTTTAAAGGCAATATAAGTTTTATTGATCCTGCCATTGATCCAAAAAGCAGGGTGGCTAAGGCTCGTGTCGAGTTGATCAATCGTGAGAATTTATTAAAGCCTGAGATGTTTATTTCAGGAACTGTTCAGGCGAAACAACAGAAGCTATCAAATACGATAGCTGTACCCAAGAGTGCGGTTATGTGGACCGGAAAACGTTCTGTCATTTATATAAAATCAACCACCGATCAGGGCGTTCAATTTCTAATGCGTGAAGTTGAATTGGGTGCAACGTTGGGCGATAGTTACATTATTGTAAATGGATTGGAGGCTGGAGAGGAGATTGCCGTTAACGGAACGTTTAGCATTGATGCTGCCGCGCAGCTTGCTGGCAAACCCAGCATGATGAGCCCAGCGGGAGGAACATCAATGAATGGACATAATCATGATGAAAATAAACCATCTGATCTGAATGTGTCCCCAACTCCAATTTCCAAACAAGCAAAGGCTGCATTGCAACCGTTATATGATGGATACTTTAAGCTTGAGAATGCTCTTGTTGTGGATGACCAAGACTTAGCGAAAAAGTCAACAGAAAATATTAAAACTATTTTAACAAAGATTGATATGGCCTTATTCACGGGTGAATCACATGCTATATGGATGCAGCATAGTAGCACGCTGAGCAGTATTTTGCAGCACGCTGGTGACATGGGGGGAATAGCGGAATTACGAAAAACGTTTCAAAGTATTTCGAATACGATGATTATTTTAACTAAGTCTTTTGATCCACTGCCGGAAGCAATCTATGTGCAACATTGCCCCATGGCAGATCAAAATAAAGGAGCTGATTGGTTAAGCAAGATTAAAGAAATAAGAAATCCTTATTTTGGACAGGCCATGTTAACTTGCGGAGAGATTACATCAGTTATTGAATAAATTGTAATGACTTCAAACGTACTTTTATAATCACTCATTTTTAAATCATAAATAAACCTTACTATGAAAATCAAATCACAACTTTTAAAAATCACAATGGCAGGAGTACTATTGCTTTCCGTAATTAATTGCGGAACCAAGAAGGTGGAAGAAAAGACAATCGAACAGGAGCTAGCAGTTGTTGTGGAAGAACCCGCAGCTGTATCGGCACCTCAGTTTGTTGTTGACGGACAATTTCAAAAGCAATTGGCACTAGTATTTACAAACTATGTTTCCTTAAAGGATGCATTTGTAGCCTCAGATCCCAGCAAAGTTAAAGCTGAAGCTGAAAAGGTTTGGGAAGCCTTGACAAAAGTAGATATGGCACTATTAACCGATGTGGCTCATACTGATTGGATGGTGTATCAACAAAATTTGAAGAAGGCATTGAAGAGCATGCAACTTGAAGCAGAAATTGAGTCGCAGCGTCTTGCCTTTAAAGATTTTTCTGATACATTTTATAAAACTATTAAAGCTTATGGACTTGGCGGCACCAAGGCCTTCTATGAATATTGCCCTATGGCATTTAATAATTCAGGAGCTTATTGGTTAAGCGATAACGCAGCTATTAGAAATCCATATTTTGGAGCTAAGATGCTTAGTTGTGGATCGGTTGAAGAGGAACTAAACTAACATGAGCCGAATTTTATTCTTGTTGTGTATTGCTATTACTGCCTGCACACCTAATAAGAAAAATGACTCTGGGAAAATT
>JBBSBG010000064.1:0-11882 GCA_038251495.1 Cytophagales bacterium | reverse complement strand
CCATCTTTCTTTAACTCAAGACTTCAACACAATCTACTCGATACTGTTTAATCAGCATTCAATCATACCATAATGTGCCAGTTTCCTGAACACTTCGGCACTGGGGCGTTTGGTTCTATCCTTTGTTTCATTGTTACATTCATATAAACCAAATCGCATGGCTGAACCAAGGTTCCATTCGAAATTATCCCACGTACTCCACCAAAAATAACCGCGAATGTCTATACCATCTTGCAACGCTTCATGCAATATTTTTGCATAATCAACAATGGCACGTTGGCGCAACGCATCCGTTGAATCGGCCACACCACTTTCGGTAATGATGATTGGCTTTTTATATTTATTCCAATAGCGATTAATGCAGGTTCGCAGTCCTTCCGGATGGTATTCCCACATGTCGTCATGTGCTTTACCAAGTTTTTTAAGCTTCTCAGGCGAGTTCATAAATGTAATGGGCATAGGATCGTGCGAAACACGCGCGTAATAGCTCATGCCAAAGAAATCAACATTTTCGAAATATTTAGGCACCCATTCCATAAACCACCAGTCACTAAGTCGCTCAGGAAACCAGCCAAGTATATTTTCAGAAGTAAATACAACTGCATTATGTGAAATGCCAACAGGCTGATTGGGATGACGCTGCTTTATGTAACTATAAATTTCGTCATGCGCCCGCCCCATATTTTTAACAACGATTGCTGCCTTTACGGGATTATTTTTGAAGGGTGGAAAGTACCCGGTTATCCAGCCGTTGGATGCATACACGTTAGGTTCGTTAAATGTATTCCAAAGTGCAACATCATCCGCGAAAGCGTCAATTGTTTTTTTTGCAAAGTCGATCCAGTAATTAATATTCTCAAGTTTTTCCCAGCCACCTTGCTTTGCAAACCAAATTGGATTTGTAAAATGATGGAGCACCATCATGATCTTTACCCCTTTTGATTTGAGATCTTTTAGAAAGGCTTTGTATTCTAAAACAGTTTCAACATGTAACGGAGCATGAGGTGCACGTTGTAGTTTACTCCACAACAACCCCATTCTATAATAAGGTGCAAGCGATGAGATAATGTTTGCGTCTTCCACAAGTCGCAATTCATGATCGGTGGTGCGATCAAAAATATTTCCATCCTTGGCTTTTACTCCTTGCCAATCATGTTCAAAGGCAGTTTCAATTTGTGCAGCGGCTGTGCTTGTTCCAAAAATAAAATCTTTGGGAAAGACGTATTGCATTATTTCATTTTCGATGAAGCGAGTGGCTTGGACTCCGAAGTATTTTGTAATGCGGGTTGAACCTCGGTGGGGTTAGTGTCGCGTAGTCTGCTGGCAAGTGTTGATTGCTCAATTTCCCAAGCTTTCCAATTTTCAACTAATTCGTTCAGATCCTCTTCAAGACATGGATTAGATTTTGATTTAGGAACTTTTGGGAAAAGTCCATTTGCCAAGTGATAACTACTTAATCCACCAGCCCATTCAAAATGACCGGGGTCATAAAGTGTGCGCCACCTTCCGCCCCAGCGCAAGCCCAATTGTTCGCCAAGTACGCCTACTTTTTTCCAAAGACGGGCATTGTCCCATTGGGCTACAGAATCAATAACCGGCACTAAATCAATGGCCAATCCATATTGATGTTTGGAATGGCCGCCACTTGCTTTTGTGTATTTCTTGCCAAGTGCTTTATACTCATTTTGTTTTGCTGAGGTGCGATAGGATTCTACAATGGCTAGTTTTATTCCTCTCTTCTTACAAATAGAAATTAGCTGCGTAATCTTTTCTTGAAAATAAGGATGCAACGCATCCAGATCTGCAATCATAGGCAAACTGCCGCGATCTTTTCCGTAAGCATAATTTTCGACAGCAATCCAGGTTTTCCAAGCTTCGATCGGCTTCGTTACTGGTTTAGTAATTGCCGGGGGTTCAAATCCTGCGATAAAATCAGAAATTAGAAGCCGCTGGTCATCAGAATAAGGCATTGAGCTCAGGGATGCTTTTCTGAGTTGGGCATTAACGGTAAACGATAAAAGCACAAAAAGAACTAAAACTTTTGTTTTTCGAAGCATCATAAAAAATCAAGCCGCAAAAATAGCGAAATGATTTGAATTGACTCGTTATCAGAATATTAAGAGTTGGGTTTGGAACTGGAGGTTTGAGATTCGATGCTTGAAGTTTGAGGTTCGATTTCAATAAAATTTCTAAACCGAATACTGATTACTGATCACCGAATACTATTACTACCTACCCAACTCTTAAGCTCGACAGTCCACCATCTGCATGAATAACCTGACCCGTTATCCAATTTGAATCATCAGATAAAAGGAATGCAGCCAGGTTGGCGATGTCTGTTGCTTCACCCAGCCTTTTTAAAGGATGCCTTTCATTGGAGGCTTTTCTTTTCTCATCGGTTGAAAGCAATTTGGCTGCAAGCGGGGTATCGGTAAGGGATGGTGCAATAGCATTCACCCGAATTTTTGGAGCCAGTTCTGCTGCTAATGAACGGGTTAACCCTTCAACAGCGCCTTTTGAAGTTGCTACGCTTGCATGGAAGGGCATACCTTGCTGCACAGCAACGGTGCTAAAAAGAACAATAGAAGCTTGAGCTGAATTTTTTAGCAAAGGAAGAACTTGCCGAATGCATCGGATAGCGCCAAGAACATTTGTGTTAAAGTCTTCTAAATATTCTGAATCCGAAAGTCGATGGAAGGGCTTTAGATTAATGGTACCCGGACAATAAACTATTCCATCCAACGTGGCCGGTAGTTTATCCAATTGTAACTCATCTTTAGTTGCATCAAACAAAATACTGTTATTCGATCCATTTCCTTTGCGGGAAGCAAGCGTTACCGCGTGGCCATTTGTAGAAAGTTTTTCCGACAAGGATTCACCAATGCCCGAGTTTCCGCCAATGATTAGATAATTTTTTGTGTCGCCCATTCTTGTTTACTTTAATGCGTGAATAACATCACAGCAAACTAATTGTTCAAATGGATCAAGCAACTAAAGATAAATTAATAGATCATTTCTTAAAATACATTAGCGACCGCAGGCGCGATTTTTTGGAGCAAGTATTGAGTCAGCGGACGCGTCACATCACGATGGTGTTGGAGGACATTTATCAATCACAAAATGCAAGTGCCGTTATTCGCACCTGCGAATGCATGGGTGTTCAGGATATTCACATCATTGAATATGAAACAAAGGTCTCTTTAAACAAAGATGTAGTGAAGGGTTCAATAAAGTGGGTAGACCTTATAAAATATCAGAAGGAAAAAGGAGCTGATCTTTGCTTCCAACAATTGAAACAAAACGGCTATAAAATTATAGTTACCGATCCATCGCCCGATGGGGTTTCAATTTACGATGTTGATGTAAATGAGAAAATTGCGTTAGTAATGGGCAACGAATTGAAGGGTACTTCAGATCGGGCGCTATCGCACGCTGACTTGAAAGTGAAAATTCCCATGTATGGGTTTACCGAAAGTATGAACATCTCCGTAAGCGCTGCCATCTGTTTAAATACATTGATTCCTAAACTACACCAATCGGAAGTTCCATGGCAATTGACCGAAGAGGAGCTGGCGGACATTCGATTTAGATGGCTGAGGAAAATGATGAAGCGCCCTGAAATTATGGAAAAAGAATTTCTAAAGTCTATTCAGTAACTTTGCCTTGGCTTTTTTAATCTGTTAAGAATGAGTTTTTTGAAACGGTTGACACGTGTGGGGTTGATCATTGTCTTTGTTGTTTTGCTTGTTTTAGTTGCAACTAACGTATGGGTTGTCACCAGTACTTCAAGTCAGGTATTAACTGATTTTAATTTATTGCCCGACAAAGGCGTGGCCTTAGTGTTAGGAACCAGTCATAGAATGGCCGATGGATCACCAAATCCTTTCTTTCATAATCGCATGACAACTGCCGCAGAGCTTTATAAAGAGGGCAAGATTATTCGTTTTATTGTGAGTGGGGATAACCGAACAAAATATTATAACGAACCAGCCGAGATGCAAAAGGCACTAATTAAGTTAGGCGTTCCAAGCGATGCTATCACATTAGATTATGCAGGCTTGCGCACGTTGGATTCAATTGTTCGCTGCAAAGAAATTTTTGGGCAATCTAACATCATTATTATTACACAACCTTTTCACAGTTACAGAGCTCTATTTATTAGCCATTATTATAATATAGCCGCAGTTGCTCTGGTAGCCGAAGAGCCTGGTCAGGAAGTTGCGCCCAGAGTTTACCTTCGCGAGTATTTGGCTCGAACAAAAGCAATTCTCGATTTATATGTTTTAGGAACCACCCCGCGCCACCTAGGCGAGAAAGAACCAATCGGTATATAGAATAAATATTCCTTATACGCGACTAACCCAATATCCAGTCGCATCGTTTAAATCATTAATTTTGTAGTTAAATTCCAGTTGTGGGCCGTAGCATCCGTTTTAGAGGAATCCTCATATACCTTATCTGTTATGTATTAAGTGCTTTGCCAGCATTTGCCCAGGAAACAATTATTCAGGGTAAAGTAATTGACGCGGCCTCGGGTGATCCCGTGCCGTTTGCCAATATTATTTTTAAAGGAACTTCAATCGGAACTACGTCTGATTTTGATGGGAATTTTCTTTTGAAGTCATCAAATCCTACCGATTCTATTTTGGCCACATACATCGGCTATCGGCCGCGTACAAAAGTGATTGTGAAAGGAATCAAACAAACCATAAACTTTCAATTGGAAGAAGATGTAACCAGTCTTCAGGAAGTGATTGTGCGAGCCGGAGAAAATCCAGCCTATGAAATTTTGCGTAGAGTTGTTCGAAATAAAAATAAAAATGATAAACGAAAACTTATCGCTTACGAATACGATACCTACACAAAAATTGAGGTTGATGCTGATAACCTTTCTGAAAAATTCAGAGAACGTAAAATCGTGAAGAAGATAACCCAGGTGCTGGATAGTATTGAAGTGATTGCCGGAGAAGATGGTAAGCCTATCTTACCTTTATTCATCACCGAAAGTGTTTCCAAAATTTATTATCGTGATAATCCATCCTTAAAAAAGGAGTATATCCTAAAAACTAAAATAAATGGCCTTGGGGTAGAGGATGGCACAACAGTTACGCAAGTAATAGGCTCCTCTTTTCAGGAGTATAACTTCTATCAAAACTGGTTGAACATAGTAAGTAAAGAGTTTGTGTCGCCCATTGCTGACGGGTGGCGCCTATACTACGATTATGATTTAACCGATAGTCTTTACATTGGAGAAGATTTTTGTTATCGTCTGGATTACTTTCCACGCAGCCCACAAGACCTTGCCTTTACAGGAACCATTTGGATTACACGGGAAGACTATGCGCTAAAACAAATTGATGCCAACATGGGCAAGCAGGCAAACCTAAATTTTATTGAGAAGATAAGACTACAACAAGAGTTAGTTAAAACAGATCTGGGTCCCTGGCTTCCAGTTAAAAACAGGGTGCTCATTGATGTTGGCGATCTCGGAAAAAACAATGCCGGTATGCTTGCTAAATTTTATACCAGCAACAAGAACTTTATTACAAACCAACCAAAAAATCAGGCCTTCTACGAACGTCCTATAGAAATAGCAGAAGATGCTCAGATCCATAAAGAAGATCGCTATTGGGATACATTGCGCCATGAGCCGCTCAGTGAAACGGAGAAAAGTGTGTATCGCATGATTGATACCCTTCGAAATATTCCAATTGTAAAAACCTATACAGATATTATTAAGATTGCTTTGGATGGATATGTGAAAGTTGGCAAGATTGACGTTGGTCCCTATCTCGGTGCAGTTGCCTGGAATGACATTGAAGGTTGGCGTTTGCAAGCAGGCTTTAAAACAAATTATCAGTTCAGTAAGAAATGGATTTATGGAGCGCACCTGGCGTATGGTTTTTATGATGAAAGATTTAAATATCAGGTTTCAGCTCAAAGAATTCTTTCTAAGCAACGCTGGACTACCCTCACGTTTCGTGCACGCAATGATATAAACAGGTTAGGGGTTGATGATGAAAATTTAGCAGACAATCCAATTTTCTTGGCAGCCACACGGTGGGGTTACTTCCGCAGAGGTTATTATTCTGAAAACTATGGAATAGCACTTCAACGCGAACTTTTCAAAGGTTATTCGCAAAAAGTTTCTTTCCGCTATTGGAATTTCGATCCCACCTATCAGTTTGGTTATTTCTCAGATCCCGAGGATTTAAACTCACCTATTCTGGATAAGTTTCAAACTTCAGAATTTAGTATTGAATCGCGCTATGCACGGGATGAAGTTTTTCTTCAAAATGATAATGAAAGAATTAGCCTGGGAACTAATAAATGGCCGGTAATCTCGCTGCGGTATACGCATGGGTTCAGCGGGGTGTTTGGTAGTGACTTTGATTACAATAAGCTTCGGCTGAATGTAACGAAGCGGGTAAAAACAGGTCCGCTTGGCGTTGGTTATCTTTCCCTTACAGGGGAATATATTTTTAATACGTTGCCATATCCCTTATTAACACTTCACTTGGGCAATCAATCACCCATTTACTCTTCTGTTACCTATAACCTGATGAATTTTGGTGAATTTGTAAGTGACCGATATGCGTCTCTGCAATACCGTCAATACCTCGAAGGTTTTTTACTTAACCGAATTCCACTCTTAAACAAACTTAAGTGGCGGTTGCTGGCAACTTCCAACGTAATCATCGGTGGCTTGCGCGAGTCCAATCAGCAATTGATTTCAGCGTTTACTCCCGATGGTCAAGAGACATCACCCGCGGGTTATTTCAAAAATGCCAAACCTTATATAGAATTGGGTTATGGTGTTGAAAACATCTTTAAATTTTTGCGAGTAGATTTTGTTCACCGCGTTTCTTATTTGGAAAATAAGGACTCACGCAAATTCGGAATTCTGTTTACAGCGCAGTTCCAACTATAAGTTGATATTAATTCTTTACATCATTTTCTTTTGAACCGTAATGACACAAAGTCGCAAGGGGTATTTGAACCAAATCATCGCGCCTCAGCGCCTTTGCGGTTTAATGTTTTTAAGATTTAAATTATAATCAGAATAGTCGATATTTGCCCTCCAAAATAAGTTTTGTATTAGATGAGTTCAGTAAAAATAACATTACCCGATGGCTCCTCACGGGATTATCCCCACGGAGTTAAAGGAATAGAAATTGCACAAAGCATTAGTGAAGGACTTGCACGCAATGCCCTGTCTATTGAAGTGAATGGCGAAAACTGGGATTTGAGCAGGCCAATTACAACCGATGCTTCAATAAAAATATTTACATGGAATGACAAAGGTGGTAAGTATGCATTCTGGCACTCTTCGGCACACTTGTTTGCGGAAGCGCTTGAAGCACTTTATCCTGCAGTAAAATTCGGAATTGGACCGCCCATTGAAAATGGTTTTTATTACGATGTGGATTTGGGCGAGATACCTTTTGGCGATGAAGAGCTTGCAGCAATAGAAAAGAAAATGCTTGAACTTGCTCGTCAAAATAATGCGTTCGTGCGCAGCGATGTTTCTAAAAAAGATGCGATTGAATATTTCACCAACAAAGGTGACGAGTACAAGCTTGAATTGATTGATGGATTGGCCGATGGCTCAATCACATTTTATCAGCAAGGAAATTTTGTTGATCTGTGTCGTGGGCCACACATTCCAACAACAGCACCTATTAAGGCAATTAAACTTTTAAGTGTTGCGGGAGCCTACTGGCGCGGTGATGAAAAGAACAAAATGCTTAAGCGTATTTATGGAATCACCTTTCCAAAGCAAAAAGAGTTAGAAGAATATCTCTTCATGTTGGAAGAAGCTAAGAAGCGCGACCACAGAAAACTTGGAAAGGAATTGGAGCTATTTGCATTCTCTGAGAAAGTAGGGATGGGGCTTCCACTTTGGTTGCCCAAAGGAACTATTCTGCGCGAGCGATTAGAGCAATTTATGCGCAAGGCTCAGGTAAAGGCCGGGTACGATCCGGTTGTTACTCCGCATATTGGCAGCAAGCAGTTATATATTACCTCCGGGCATTATGAAAAATATGGTAAGGATTCGTTCCAACCCATTCTTACACCCGATGAAGGCGAAGAGTTTTTACTTAAGCCAATGAACTGTCCGCATCACTGCGAGATTTATAAAGTGAAGCCGCGATCGTATAAAGATTTGCCGATTCGCTATGCTGAGTTTGGAACAGTTTATCGCTACGAACAAAGTGGTGAGTTGCACGGCTTAACACGCGTGCGCGGATTTACTCAGGATGATGCCCATATCTTTTGCAGACCTGATCAGGTGAAAGCTGAATTTGTAAAGGTTATTGATCTGGTGCTATTCGTTTTCAAATCGCTGGGTTTTGATAACTATACGGCTCAAGTATCACTGCGTGATCCGGCAAACAAAGCCAAGTACATTGGCGATGATGAATTGTGGGATCGCGCTGAACGCGAAATTCAAGAAGCAGCTGACGAACGGGGCTTAACAACTGTGGCGGTGAAAGGCGAGGCTGCCTTTTACGGACCTAAGCTGGACTTTATGGTGAAAGATGCATTGGGGCGCAGTTGGCAATTGGGTACCATACAGGTGGATTATCAACTTCCTCAGCGATTCGAGTTGGAATATGCTGGTTCAGATAATCAAAAACACACTCCAGTAATGATTCACCGCGCTCCTTTTGGTTCGATGGAGCGATTTGTGGCTGTTTTAATTGAACATTGTGCCGGTAATTTTCCGTTATGGCTTGCGCCCGAGCAAATTGCTGTGCTTCCTATTTCAGAGCGTTTCAACGACTACGGCCAAAAAGTGCTTGATATTCTTAAAAACAGTGATATCCGTGGATTTTTAGACGATCGGAATGAGAAGATAGGTAGGAAAATCAGGGATGCCGAGGTGGCGAAGGTTCCTTTTATGCTCTTAGTGGGTGAAAAAGAGGCGGCAGAAAACAAGATAGCCGTACGTAAACATGGCGAAGGCGACAAAGGTGTAATGGATTTAAATGATTTTGTAGCGCAATTTTCGCATGAATTTAGCCTTCCAGCCTTGCCTTAGAATTTTGATAAAAGGAAAAAAGCGCGATATTTGCAGCCCTGTCCGCCAAACGGGCGGGCTGTTTTGTTAAAAAGTAAAAGAAAAGTAGAATTTAAACCCAAAGAGTGGCAATATTTCCAGGTAACAGACCAAAGCCTTATATAAGAGGGCCAAGGAGAGTAGTAGAAGAACCGTATCGAGTTAATGAGCGTATTTTAGCCTCTCGCGTTCGCGTGGTGGGTGAAAATATTAAGGTTGATGTTTATCAAACTTCGCTTGCCATTAAGATGGCGCAAGAGCAGGGGTTAGATTTGGTAGAAATATCTCCAAATGCAGATCCTCCGGTTTGCAAAATCATTGACTACTCAAAGTTTAAATACGAGCAAAAGAAAAAACAGAAAGAGATAAAGGCCAATGCCCAAAAGACGGTATTAAAAGAAATCCGTTTTGGCCCGAATACCGATGAGCATGATTTCAATTTTAAGTTGAAACATGCCGAGAACTTCTTAAAAGAAGGTGCAAAGGTGAAAGCCTATGTTCACTTTGCAGGAAGGTCAATTGTGTATAAAGAACGCGGTGAGATTTTGTTATTGAAATTCGCGCAGGCATTGGAAGAAATTGGAAAAGTAGAGCAGCTACCAAAGTTGGAAGGAAAGCGGATGTACATGATGGTGGCTCCTAAGCCAAAGAAGTAATAGATTTAAATAAATAAATAAGTAATGCCCAAGTTAAAAACAAAGTCAGGAGCCAAAAAGCGCTTTAAAGTTACCGGCACCGGTAAGATTAAGCGCAAGAGGGCGTATAAGAGCCACATCCTGACAAAGAAAAGTACTAAACAAAAAAGGAGACTAGGCCACGCTACCACCGTTAAGAAAGTTGACGAAGGTAACGTGAAAGCTATGCTTCCTTATATGTTTTAATCCGTAAAGTCGGATAGGTTCCTCCGAAGTGATAGCTAAGGAGTGTATATGTTTAACCCGGTACTTGGCAGATTAAGTATCTTGAAACAAAAGATCGCCAACACCAAAAATTAGAAATTATGCCACGTTCAGTAAACAGTGTAGCATCTCGCGCCAGAAGAAAGCGCGTAATGGAATTGGCCAAAGGATACTTTGGTCGCAGAAAAAATGTTTGGACTGTCGCTAAAAACGCAGTCGAGAAAGGTTTGGTCTACGCGTATCGCGATAGAAAAGCCAAGAAAAGAGATTTCCGTACCCTTTGGATCGCCCGCATCAATGCTGGAGCAAGACTTCATGGAATGTCTTACTCTGAGTTTATGGGTAAAATGAAAAAGACTGGTGTTGATTTAAACCGCAAAGTACTAGCCGACCTTGCAATGAATCATCCTTCTGCTTTTGAAGCAGTTGTAAATAAGGTGAAGTAATTAATTCTTACACTAATCATTCGAAGCCTTCCTGAAATTTTTGGGAAGGCTTTTTTATTGTGGAGGGTTTTCATGTTGTCGTATAACCGTATAGCGGAAACAAAGAAGTTGCATGGGTGCTTATACAAATTGTTGCAGCCATGCAAAATTTGAGGTTGTAGGCTGCTCGCCATACACACGGTTTAAGGGTTTTCAACCTTTATTTTGCAGAGGCAGAGGGTTGAAAACCCTTAACCATGAAAACCCTACTAACTTTGTGCTATGTCGCGATCAAAAAAGATCTTTCTGTTGGTAGCTGTTATTTTTTTAGGAGCGCTTATCTATTTCAGTTACGACATTAGTAGTCGCACAACCTTTCCCGGCTCCAAGCCACAACTTCCTACTAGGATAAAAGAACAGTTTAGTAAGCCTGATTCGGTTAAGAAGGATACTACCTCTACTAATTTCTAAACGTTTAGTCACTTCGTAGCGGAGTCTCCGCCTCGGGACTCTGCGCGTTTCCATTTGCCTATTTAGATTACATAGTATTCTTTTCTTCGCAGAGTTACTTGTTTCGAGAACTCTGCGCGAGAGAAAACATTTAGATCAGAATTGGGGCGAAGAACTTGAAACAGACCAGGGAAAGTGTCATTACCAAATGGTTGAAGCTCTACAACCTCCGGCAAGTCCAATACTCAGCAGGTCACAAATGGATCAGCGGCACGGAAGAATATTTACAGAATGACATGGAAGGGTTGCAGGAAGAAATTAATAATTATCACCCACGGGGATAAATCAAAACAGCTATGAAATCGTTATCTTTGGAGAACCAAATTTTAGAAGGTATGGACATCCAGGCAGAGAAATTACACCTGATTGAGGAACTGACGAGGATACAGGATATCCACATCATTGAACAGATCAAGCAATTGTTAAAGAAGGCTTACGATCCTATCGTTGGATATAATGCGAATGGACAATCCATCACGCAACGAGATTTTATACAACAGATAGAGCAAGCAGAGAATGAATACAAGTCGGGAAATTATCAAACCATTGATGAAGTAGAAAGGGAATCAGAGACCTGGTAAATGAAAAAGCTCTATCGGGTGGTTATACCACCAACCGCCAAAGAATCCCTTCGTGATATCATTAGCTACATTAAGAAAGACTCGCCTGTAGCGGCTGCCAGAGTTCGAAAAGAACTTATACAATTGGCGAAAAGCTTGAGTGAATTACCGGAACGATTTTCCAAAGAAGAATATCTTTTGGATAAGCCGGGCAATTATCATTCAGTGGCACGATGGCATTACAAAATCGTTTACAAAATTTTAATGGATGAAGTTGTGATTCTGCGATTCATTCATACCAGTCGAGATCCGGATATGATTAAAAAGATTGAGTAACAACCGCCAGATGCGCCCGCCACGCACGAGGCTCGCGCTTTTTTTTCGCATAGTTAGCCGCCTCGGGCACTCTTCCTGTTTTTCTTTT
>JBBSBG010000063.1:0-11967 GCA_038251495.1 Cytophagales bacterium | reverse complement strand
TAGTTAATTTTTTCGCGTTGCCTTAAAAGGATAGTTTGCTCCTCCGGCAGACATACCCCCGTCAATCTGATCCATATTGAGCGTGGCATCAAAGTAGACAGGCGTTCCTTCGAAATCAAATTCACCTGACATCTTCATGCTTTCCTCATTGTATATAAATTTATCGATGACGATCTCACGATCACTTGTAACCATTTTTGCAGTATACGTCTTATCGATTTGAGAAACCGTTAGCACTCCGGTAACGTCTCCATAGGGCGTACTTGAAATTGTGCAGTCCCAGTTGCCAGCGGGAGCTGGCACCGAGGTGGTGGTTTTTGTTGAGGCGCATGACAATAAGATCAAACTGCCGAGTGCGAGGAAGAGTAATTTTTTCATAGTTTTTCTATATGTGGAGATTTTATGTTAACCGCTAATAGCTTTGGATTTCACCTTATTCTTTATCAAGTTAATGATTTCTTTTCGGTCTGCGGATGTAGGCACAAAAAATATGAATGTTGCTTCATTATCTAACTGGATGATAATTTTTCTGTGCAGAAATGGGAAAGAATAACCGCCTCGGATTTTTTTTATTTGATTAAAGAGAATAGCAAAATCTTTAACGAGATAATTGTACCGATATAGTTTGAAATACCACATGTTGTTTACAGCCAGAAAATCTTCATCAGAATAGACCTGAAAATCTACTTTTGTATCGTAAATACTGAAAGTACCCAAGACGGAAAATTTTCCAGGAAGTCCCGGGTTTGAGAGTGTAAAATCAGTATTAGTTTTTTGCAATAGTACTTCTGTCAACTCTTTTTCTTGTTGCCTTAACTTTTCATCCCTTGAGGCCATTGATTGGCAAAGACTAGTATGTGAAAACGTTAAAAGTGCGATAATTAAAAATTTCATAATTACGCTTAATAAGATCCATGAATTCTTAAACGAAGTTCTCACAGTCATTGGACCAATCAATTAGAGGTACACCCCCCTTAAACCAATTGTCCGGGCAGTATCCTGAGGCCCCAGCAATAATTCCACCCACAGCACCTACGCTAGCTCCCCAATATAAGCCAGCCCAACTTGCAGCGGTTATAGCCGCCTGAGAAAGACCCTGAATTGTCGCCCAAGCTGCACCGACAGCAGCACCTATTATTGCAACAGCTACGGCAGTTACAATTACTACGCCAACAACTACCCAAAACTTTTTCCAACTCCAATTTACCCGACCTGAATCCGAAGTTTGTTCTGCAGCGACCAATGAATTTATTATTGTTGGAATTGTTGATTTGTGAAATTCAAGATTAGAAAGAAGGGAAATTGCTTCTGCTTTAATAAGTTCTGAATCAGAACGAATTTTATCTTCTAATTCATTAAAACTTTTTATCAGTTCATCCGAAACTATTTTTTTGTCAACTTCTAAACCACCCGTGGTTTGAGAATTCTGAATTGCTTTAGGTATTATATCGTTAATCTTTAGCATATAATCTTTAACGCCATTTGATATCGGAATGTCGTTTGCGGTCAATGTTCTCGCCTTTGGATCTTCGGTGAATACGGATTTAAAAAATTCACTATTTAGAACAGCATTCATGATTATTTGGTCATTCTTACTAAACATTGATTCAAAATTTTTGAGAAATTCTGTTTCCGGTGCGTTCTTTAACTTTTCTTTCTGTAAATCTATAATAGCTTTTCTGGTAAGTAAGGCATTAAACTTTTGCCCAGCATCTTTAATGACAGTCTTTGCACTATTATCAAGATCATGAATATTACTAGCATCTGGGCTAACTTGTTGTTGTTCGCAGTTAGTTATTAAAGCAAAAACACCAATTGTAATTGCTCCTCGAAAAGTCAATTTAATTTTATATTGGTTGAAATTTAATTTTTGAATACTACCAAGTTAATCTACTTTTCGCGGCAGACAAACTATTATTAAATTTTTTTTTGAATAATTGGGAATTGCGATCGTGACCGATCTCTAGTTAGTAAATAGGTCTCCTTGATTTTCATCTGATTCGATGTTCGAATACAAGGGCAATTTATTAATTTCTTTTACTAATAAACCATCCTGAATAGCAAATCCTTTTTGATTGGCCTCGCTTTGTATTTTTTCCGAATCAGCCTCCAATTCCTTTGTGCTAATTTGTCGGGCTCTTTTTTCTTGAGGAGGATTCAGTTTTTCTGATTTTTCAAACTCGGCTACTTTTTCTAAAATGTCTTTCGATAAATCGGCTTCACTGCGATACACAAGTTCAAAGAACTGTTTGGCAAAGAAACCGTCAATTTGAATTCTTCGTTTGGATAGATGCACGAACTTGCCAATTACCCGGCAAATATTTTCACGTTCTTCAGGGCTTAGTTGCTCAGCAAATTCGTATTCCTCAATCCGCTGAAGTGTAAGTATAATTGGCTCAATTGAATCAAGGGCAACTACATATACCGTGTAATCGCTCAGTTTGTATTCAAAGGTTTCTAAGTTCTCAAGCGTGTTGGAAGGGACGACAAGAAAGACCTCTCTACGCACATCTTCTTCCTTCACATATTTTATAGCACTCTCAGCTTGTGCTTTTACGTAGTTAGGAAAATTTGAAAGATCATCGTTGGCTGGGCTCTTCGCATCAAAAATTATATACTCTTCATTTATCCGCAACGTGTTATCAGGTTTCCCTTTAAACGGAACTTTGTCTACATACTCTACGCCTGTTTTATTGCAGATGGTTCGAATTCTGTTTTTAACTTTTTCTTCGTGATTCGACCAGGTTTCTTTCAGCTTTTTGATGCGATCAATTTCAGTTTGATTCTTTTTATTTACTTCATCTTCGCGATCGCGAAGAATTTTTTCCTGAATTTGTTTTAATGACGAAATAGAATTGGAATGTTCTTTTTTTCTAAACTCATCATCTTTTTTAAGATTTCCATTTTCATCTCTTACTGCACGAAGTTCCTTTTCAAGATTTTGAATTTTTTCATTTACTAATGCAAGGTCGGTCGCTAACTTAGTACCTCTATCATAAAACTGAGTATTTCTTTCCGCGAGACGAGTAGCCTCTTGCTGCAATCCTTCTAACTTTTCTGATTGATTCTTATAATTATTTCTTGTTATCTCCAGCTCGGTGCTTACCCTATTGGCTGTATCTTGAAAATTCTTTGCGGCAGATTTTTCGAGCGAAATTAAATTTTCAAGTTTTATATTTTCTGCCTTCAGCGATTGGCCTTCGGAAAGTACTCGTTGTAGTTCGCCATTCGCTTCAATTAATTGAGACTTAACACTTCCCCATTGAAAGACTCGCCCCAGAAAACTGATTGTTTTCAGGTTTTCAAATAGCTTTTTAATTGAATCAAATGAGAATTCCATACCCCTCAAAACATGTTAGTATCAGCAAAGTTAATTCATTTCGCATCGGGCGCAAGGCACTATTTTTAGGCAATTGCATGCAGATTGAGTAACTTTGAAGTCATTGAATTTCAATATTATGACAGCAACAATTACATCCAGCCAGGAGGCTATTCAGTTAGAGGAGAAATATGGTGCCCACAACTATCATCCACTTGAAGTTGTATTAAATAAAGGCGAAGGCGTTTTTTTATGGGATGTGGAAGGCAAACGCTATTATGATTTTCTTTCCGCCTATAGCGCAGTTAACCAAGGTCATTGTCATCCAGGTATTATCAATGCCCTAATAGAGCAGGCAAAAGAACTAACGCTCACCTCGCGCGCATTTTACAATGATAAATTGGGTGTAGCTGAAAAATATGTGTGCGAAACTTTTGGCTATGATAAGGCGCTGTTTATGAACAGTGGTGCCGAAGCAAATGAAACGGCCATAAAGCTTGCCCGCAAATGGGGCTATACTAAAAAAGGAATTGCTGAAAATGAGGCAATCATTATAGCGGTGAAAAAGAATTTCCATGGGCGCACGACAGCTATTATCTCAGCTTCAACAGATCAATTGGCTCGTAAACATTTCGGACCATTCACACCCGGCTTCGAAATTGTTGAATATGATAATGTGCAGGCATTAGAAAAAGCGTTAGCTAACCCAAATGTTTGTGGGTTGTGGATTGAACCCATCCAAGGCGAAGCTGGTGTGTATGTGCCAAAAGACGGTTACTTAAAATCAGCGGAAACTTTATGTAAGCAGCACAATGTGTTGCTTATGATGGACGAAATTCAAACAGGCATTGCCCGCACGGGCAAAATGCTAGCATCCGATCACGAAAATGTTCGGCCTGATTTATTGATATTAGGCAAAGCCCTTTCAGGCGGGGTATTACCAATATCATTAGTACTTGCCGATGATGAAATTATGCTTGTGCTAAAGCCGGGCGAGCACGGATCAACCTTTGGCGGAAATCCATTGGCCGCGGTGGTAGTGATGGCTGCGCTTGATGTAGTAAAAGATGAGAAGCTAGCCGAGAATGCTGAACGACTTGGCAAACTTTTTCGCGATCGTATGAATGCTGTAAAAGCAAAAACGGATCTTGTTACGCTTGTGCGTGGCAAAGGATTACTTAACGCAATTGTTATTAATGATTCGCCCCAAAGCGAAACTGCCTGGAACTTGTGTTTAAAATTTGCTGAACAAGGATTGCTTGCAAAGCCGACTCATGGAAATATTATTCGCCTTGCACCACCTTTAGTTATTACCGAAGAACAAATGCATGAATGTTGCGATATTATCGAACGCTGTGTAATTGGGTTCGAAAGATAATTAATCAACTTTTTTAAATCTGGCTTTCTCTTCACTTCCGGCAAAAAGATAGAGGTTGAGATCAATTATTTTGAAGGAATTTACTAGCTGAATAGTTTCCAGAAACAACGCCTCGTTAACTCCACCACAGGCTTTACGTGTTGCGATAAGTGGTGCGATTGAAATTTGATTCCCTTGGATTTGATAAGAACCATTTATTTGATTGCAGCCACCGAAGCCAAAAATCTTTTTGTCAACATTATGAAATTCAAGCCGTGGCCGCTCGCCAACAAATAAGCTATCAGCCCTAACCTTGTTAAGAGTTTCTAAAACCCAGATATCATTTAACAGAACTGGCTGCGCAGGATAAGTTCCTACACGACTTAGGGTTTCATTTCCATTTGTGTTAACTATCTGTAAAGTCCAATCGGGCTGTATCCTAATTTTATTTGCGATTCGAGAACCACTAATTGTTATTAATGAATCTTTACCAACACTCCAGTTACCGTGCACTTCGAAAATACCATCTTCTCTACCAAGATAGGTAACGTGTTCAATAAAGGATGAATCAGAATTTATTTCTATCTGATACTCAATTGACACGCAGTCCACACAATATAAGGAGCCTCCATAATTGCCAATAATTTGTTGAGCAAGTGCGGCCACATTAGTTTCTTTAGTTTCTTTCTGAGAACAACTAAATACTAAAAGACCAACAGAAAGAAGTATGGCATTCTTCATCATGTTGAAATTACACCAAGTTTAATAAGATCATTTTTTAATTGCTCGGGCGATTGAAAATGAATACCCGGTAGGCCTACCGATAAACCGCCATCAACGTTGCGTTTGTTATCATCTATAAATAGAGCATTTTCAGGTTTTACCTTGTGGCGTTCAAAAAGAATTTGATAAAATTCAGGGAAGGGTTTTCTTGTTTTTTCATGACCAGAAACTACAATTCCATCAAACCAATGTAGGAACTCAAATTTATCGAGTGCCCAGGGAAATGTTTCGGCAGACCAGTTTGTAAGCGCATAAAATCTATATTTTTTCTGATCGATAAGTTGTTTGAAAATATCTACTGTTCCTTGAATAGGCCCATTCATGGTTTCTTGCCAGCGGCCATACCAAGCGCGGATGGGCAGCTCATGTTCTGGAAATTTTTCAAGCAATTCGTTTGTAGCGTCTTCAAAAGAACGACCGGCATCTTGTTTTTCATTCCAGTCATGCGTGCAAATGTTTTCTAAAAACCAGGTTATCTCATCTTCGGTTTTAAAAATCTTTCGGTATAAATAGCGCGGGTTCCAGTCAATCAGTACTGCGCCCAAGTCAAAGATTATTGTATCGGTATTCTTCTTCATTGTCGATTATCGTTTTCCAAAAGCCCATCGTAAAAAGTGCGGCAATGCTTCGCCCCAGGTTTTTAAATTATGTTCTCCGTCTTTTAGTTCCATATATTGAATATCATGAAAAGGGCGATACCCTTTTTTTGTTAATTCCACAATCAAGTCGAGTGTATCATCAACCGAATCGATAACTCCATTCTTATTGCGATCGCTTGCTTCATCCATTAAGCCGGTTTGAAACCAGAATTTAAGACTCGGTTTATACTTACCTTTTTTTACCTGCTGAAGTATGATGCGATCGTGGTGGTCAGAGTAGAATCTACTTTTCGCATCGCGTTTACGCCACCAAAACGATCCACTAAAGGCACCTACTTTACCAAAGTAGCTTTCATGCCAGCCAATGTCGAACGCGGAGAGGCCGCCTAATGAAAATCCGGCTATCGCTCGCTCTTGCCAGTCGTCAGTAATTGAATATTGATATTCCAGGTATGGAATAAGTTCAGTCATTACAAAGCGAGTATAGTCCTTTGCCTTTGCCCCGCGCATTTTAAAATCGGGTTTGTGAGCAACTCCATATTCCTGCATTCTGTCGCCAGCGTGCACCCCCACTGCAATTATACCCTCAATTTCTTTGGAGGTGGTCAGCGATTCTAAAGTTTGCTTAAGTTCAATGGCCTGGCCATCCTGGCCATCATTGATTATAAGCAACGGATATTTCTGTACACCCTTTTTATAATCCGGAGGCAAATAAATATCAACAACTGTATCCCGCCCAAGTAATTTAGAATGGATATTGTGCAGGGTTTCGAGCTGGTACAAGGTTGGGGTGACGAGGGACGACAAATAATTGTATTTAGATAGTTGTTTTCATTATAATATTTCTCAATTTAAAACGGAAATACGGTTGCAAAAATAGGAGTTTAATTGAATCATTATGCCTCACGAACAGTATCATAAATGGTATTCGCCACGCCTCAGTCGCGATATTGAAGTGTTGTCATTCGGCACGCGAGGCTACCCGATTATTTTATTTCCCACTTCCATGGGCCACTTCAATGAGAATAAGGATTTTAAATTGATCGATAGTGTTTCGTGGTTTTTGGACGAAGGCTTGGTAAAAATTTATTGTCCCGATGGAATTGATGAAGCAAGTTGGTACAACAAAAACATTCATCCGGCCGACCGGGTGCGCAATCATATTTGGTATGACGAAATGTTATTGCAAGAACTTGTTCCGTTAGCTCAGCGCGAAACTGGCGTAGGCCGAGTTGCCACAGCAGGTTGTAGTTTTGGTGGCTATCATGCAACTAACTTTGCCTTTAAACACCCGGAAGTAGTGAAGTATGTTTTTAATATGGGGGCGGCTTTTGATATTAAGGATCAGATGGACGGCTATTATGATGATAATGTGTACTTCAATAATCCACCCGATTATATTCCCAATTCACAAAATCCTTATTATGGCGATATGTATGTTGTGCTGGGCACAGGCACGTACGATATGTGTTGGGATGCTAATGTAAAGATGGCCAATGTTCTGCAAAATAAAGGCGTAAACTATTGGCTCGATGTACGCCATAATGCACAGCACGATTGGCCCTCCTGGCGCGAAATGTTTCCGCATTATTTGTCGCTTATAAAATAGATTATGGTAGTTAGACTTTTTTTTTGCTGCTTAATTGTTGCTACGGGTGTTGATGCAGCCGCCATAAATTCAAGTGAAGCAATTGAGATTGGCGGTATAAAGCAATGGATTAAGCTTGATGGAGTAGACGATCAAGCACCGGTTTTGCTTTTTCTCCATGGTGGCCCAGGCAATTCAGTCATGAGTTATTCGGACCGGTTTACTGCAGAATTAAAAAAAAATTTCGTTGTTGCATTATGGGATCAGCGCGCGAGCGGACAAACAGCCGAGCTAAATAAATCATCTCAGCCTCTAACCGTTTCACTTTTTGTGAGCGATGCTATTGAAGTGATTGAGTATCTCAGGAATAAATTTTCAAAGACAAAAATTTACTTAGTCGGGCACTCGTGGGGTGGATACCTGGGTATGAGGGTAGCTATTGAAAAGCCAGAATTGCTGGCTGGATATTTTGCATTAAGTCCAATGATAAACCAATTAGAAAGCGAACGACTTTCTTTACAGACTATGCATGACTCGGCAATAAAGACCAACAATTTAAAACAACTGGCCGAGCTTTCGCAGATAAAAATTCCATTTGAAAATGGAGATCAATTATTTTATCATCGAAAATGGTTGAGCAAAAAAATGGGATCTACCTCGCCTACTAAAACAAAAGTTGATAGCTGGGCAAAAACATGGCTTGCCGTGTTTAATGAAGCATCAAAAACCAATTTTATTGCATCGGCACCTGAGATAAAGTGCCCCATTTATTTACTGATAGGCAGCAACGATTACCAAACATATTATAAATTGGCCGAAACTTACTATGAACAAGTTATTTGCACAGGAAAAAATTTATATTGGTTTACCCACTCTGCGCATAACCCGCACTTGACGGAGTCTGAAAAATTTCAAGAGATAATAATTAGTATGTTGAATAAAAACTAAAATTTGAGTTATGAAAAAGATTGGAATCTTGCACGGTATGGAGCGCTCTTTCCCCGAAGCCTTTGTAGAGCGAATAAACAAAATGGGATTAAAGGATATAATGGCTGAGCCCGTGCTCATTGATATGGTATCTCAAGCTGAGCCAACCGATTATGCAGTGATCATCGATCGTATTTCGCAAGATGTTCCTTTTTATCGAGCCTATTTAAAAAATGCAGCCATCTCAGGAGCGGCTGTTATAAACAATCCATTCTGGTGGAGTGCCGATGAAAAGTTTTTTAATAATGCACTGGCAGTTAAGATTGGTGTGCCGGTTCCAAAAACTGTTATACTTCCTTCGCACGAGCGCCCAACGGATACAGGCGATAATTCTTTTAGCAATTTGAAATTTCCATTGAGCTGGGAAAAAATCTTTGAACACATTGGTTGGCCTGCGTACATGAAGCCTCATGCAGGTGGCGGATGGAAAAGTGTTTACAAGCTGAATAACATGGACGAGTTCTTTAAATCATACAGTGAAACGGGTCAATTGGTAATGATGCTGCAAGAGGAAATTATTTTTGAAGATTACTTCCGTTGCTATTGCTTGGGCAGAAAGCATGTACGAATTATGCAATACGAACCAAGGAATCCTCATCACCTTCGCTATCAAAGCAGCAATGGTCCTGCTTCAGCAAAAATGTTGAAGACAGTACATGATTATGTGTTGCAGATTTGTAATTCATTGGGCTACGATTTCAATACCGTTGAAATGGCTGTTCGAAATGGCGTACCGTATGCAATTGATTTTTGTAATCCCGCGCCCGATGCAGAAGTAACTTCGGTAGGTCAGAAAAATTTTGATTGGGTGGTAGAACATGCTGCAAAGATGGCAGTTGAAAGAGCGCAAATGCAGAAACCCGGTATTGATAATCTTACGTGGGGAACATTTGTAACCAACTCGGTGGCAAATATTAATATGCCATTGGCTAAGGCTAAACCTCTTGCTAAAAAAGAAGCAAAACCAAAATCGGGAAAGAAATAAATATTAATTGAACGAGTCGGTTATGGAAAAATTTACGCTGGGAGTTGAAGAGGAGTACATGGTTATCGATCCGCACACACGAGAGTTGGCTTCGCATGATCAAAAAATTGTGGAGCTGGCAGCACACATCATCAACGACAGCGTGAAAGCTGAAATGCATCAGGCCGTTGTAGAGGTGGGAACGGGAATATGCAAGGATGTAACCCAAGCACATCAGGAGATTTGCCATTTGCGTAAAGTTGTTTCAGAAGTGGCAGGCACCTTAGGGCTTAAGATTGGTGCTGCTGGTACGCATCCATTTTCACACTGGAGCAAGCAGTTAATTACACCCAATCCTCGCTACGATGCAATTGTGCAGGAGATGCAAGAAGCTGCACGATCTAATTTAATTTTTGGCCTTCATGTGCATGTAGGCATCAATGATAAAAATATGGCTATCCATATTCAGAATACTGTGCGATATTTTTTGCCACACATCTATGCGCTTTCGTGTAACTCACCTTTTTGGGAAGGTCGCAACACAGGATTCAAATCATTTCGCACAAAAGTATTTGATAAATTTCCACGCACCGGTATCCCTGATCGTTTTGAAAATTGGGACGACTTCAAAAACTATGTGAACCTTCTTATCAAAACCAATTGTATTGATAATGCAAAAAAGATTTGGTGGGATGTACGCGTGCATCCATTTTTTGATACCATTGAATTTAGAATTTGTGATGTGCCCATGCGCGTGGAAGAAACCATCGCCATTACAGCAATCTTTCAGGCGCTGGTGGTTAAGTTATATAAACTAAGACTTCAAAATATGAGTTTTATTTTATACACACGGGCATTAATTAATGAAAATAAATGGCGAGCCTCGCGCTATGGTCTTGATGGTAAGCTCATAGATTTTGGTAAACAAATAGAACTTGACACCCGTGTTTTAATTGTTGAACTACTTGATTTTGTAGATGATGTAGTGGATGAACTTGGCAGCAGAACTGCTATCAATTATATTCGCACGATATTAGAGCATGGAACGGGAGCCGATCGTCAATTGGCTGTTTATCAAGCGACCGGCAGCTTGGAAAAAGTAGTCGATTATATTATTGAAGAGACCGTACTTGGAATTTAACAGGAAGACGTGGCTGAAGAAAATAAAATAAATATTGCTGTCCTTGATCTTTACAATGGCGAAGCCAATGAAGGCATGCGCTGCATTCGCCAACTAATTGAAGAGTTTGAAGCTGATTGCCATTTACTGGTAAACTACAAAGTCTTTGATGTGCGTTTGAAGAACGAGATTCCCGATCTTACTTATGATATCTATATCTCTACGGGCGGGCCAGGCAGCCCGGTTGAGAGTATTGGAACGGCATGGGAGAGCAATTTTTTCAACTTAATGGATTCAATTCGTTCGCATAATAGAAGAAATCCGGAAGGTAAAAAACATGTTTTATTGATCTGTCATAGTTTTCAGATTTATTGCAGGCAATATGGCTATGGCGAAGTTTCTAAGCGAAAGTCAACTTCATTTGGTGTAATGTCGGTTCATAAAACCTTTGAAGGTCATCACGATCCACTTTTTCGTTCTTTGGACGACCCGATGTGGGCGGTCGATTCTAGAGAGTACCAAATCATTCAGCCAGACGAGAAAAAATTCAACGATGACGGTGCGGCTATTCTTTGCATAGAAAAATATCGACCCCATGTTGATTTAGAGCGGGCAATAATGGCGATCCGATTCGATGAAGCAATTGTGGGAACGCAGTTTCATCCTGAAGCAGATGCGGTTGGCATGCGCATGTATCTCTTACGCGATGACAAAAGGAAATTTGTAATTGAACGGTACGGTGAAAAGAAATATTGGGATATGCTGGATCATTTAAATGACCCTGATAAGATAATGCTTACCTATTCAACTGTAATTCCGCGCTTCCTTATGATGGGTTTGCAACATCGGTTAAGTTCAGTCTCCTTATGATTGAGTCAGTCCGCAAAATTTTTAATCAACAATTCTCTGAAAAAAAATATGCAGACTTCTTAGCCGATTTGGATCGGGAGTTCAATCACAAAATAACTTTTAGGGTTGCCGAAACACCAGTCTTTGTCGGCAAAGAATTTAAACAAAAGCTTTTTAAAGCGGCTGATGAAATCATAGACTTTATTGTTCAGCCTGGTTTTAAAAAAGCTATGCAACCTGCATTGCCCGATTCATTGCGAGTGCCTAATGAAGATGCGCACACTCTGTTTCTGGCATTAGACTTTGCGGTTTGCACCGATGGGAGCGATGATCTTGTCCCCAGACTAATCGAAATGCAAGGTTTCCCCTCGATGTTTGGATATCAGGATTTACTTGGTAAT
>JBBSBG010000062.1:0-12111 GCA_038251495.1 Cytophagales bacterium | reverse complement strand
ATGCGCGAATTTTGGGCTAATCGATACGGGCCACGCTACTATCATTTTATTTATAAAGATGTTCTGTTTCTTATGTTAGATAGCGAAGACTATTCGCCTGAGCGGATGCAGGAAATTTATTTAGCAAGAGCAGCGGCCATCAAAGCAATGGATGGTCCTAATCCTGAAAAGGCAAATGATATGAAGTATAATAAAATGAAAGGACGCGTTAGTGGTGAAATTAGTAAGGAACAATCTGAATACTTTACGAAAGTGCTGGCCAAATATCCTTCAGTGAAATGGACATTTCTTTTTATGCATAAACCAGTTTGGCAACGCGAAGAAGAAGGGGGCATTCAACTAATTGAATCAGCGTTAGCCAACAGATCGTATACCGTGTTCAATGGACATGTTCACAGCTATTCGCATGCTGATAGAAATAACAGAGACTACATTATATTAGGCACCACGGGGGGATCACAAAATGATAAGGACTTGATGTCATTTGATCACGTTACATTAGTTACGATGGATGATAATGAACCGGATATTGCTAATTTAAGATTGGATGGCATACTTGATAAAACGGGCAACCTTCCTTTGCATGCTGACACACTTTGTTTTCAAGCATTGAAGTGCAAATGATTTAATTTGAGAATCAACCAGCCTTTGGATGGGTTGCATCAGGAATAGCCTGTTAGGTAACCATCAAATACTTGCATGTTTAACATCAATTTTTATTTTAGTTCACCCAAATAATCAAAACTTCAAGTTATCTCATGCACGTTGGTGAAAAAAACCAACAGAGATTTTGAATGCTACTTTGCTACAGATGGGTTATTCTTTAAACCTCAGCTTAAAGAAAAGAAGCGAAGAAGCCAGTACAAGGGTAAGCATGTTGGCTACTATAACTGGTATATCGTGGATGATGATTCCGTATACTAACCAAAGCAAAACCCCAAAGCAAAAAAATGAGAACATGCCTAACGACAAGTCCTTGGCAGATCCACTCTTCCACGTTTTAATAACCTGCGGCAAAAAAGCGATGGTTGTGCAAGAACCGGCAGCCAGACCTAAAATTTGTATTTCGTTCATAGATTTAAAATGATGTTGCAAAGATAACGGTACACGGATCGAAAAGATTGAAGCGTGTAAGAATATTTGTGGTTTGAATGAGTTAAATCGATTGCGGAAAAATATTAATTGTCACAGATTCACAGAAAATATAATCTCTACTATCCTTTGCCTAGGAGATAAGCTATTTGAGTAAACTTTTGATACTGGATTATTTTTATTAATTAGAAAACAATCAATGAATCTGTGACTTAATCCAAATCAATAATCATCACCCAACGCAAAATCATTTTTTCGATTCATCCATTTACCTTGTGTGAAATCCGGGAACTCAACGCTTTCGCCCCCTAATAGTATTGAACTTTCTGAAAGGGGCGTGATGGCGCTCCAGGCAACGGCATCATACACATCTTGAGGCGTATTGGTTTTGCGTTTTACGGCTTCGATAAAAGCATTTAACACAAACCAATCCATGCCACCATGGCCGGCACCGCTTGCATCGTTGCCATATTTTTTCCAAAGCGGGTGATCATATTTATCCAGCCACTCTTTGGCATCTTCCCATTGATGCGCTTTTTTACTTTGTCCTTCAATATAAATGGATTTGTTTACATCCATCCAAATGCCGTTAGTTCCTTGCACTCTAAACCCAAGCGAGTAGGGACGTGGAAGGTTAGTGTCATGTTGTAATAAAATGGTTTCGTCATTGGCGGTGCGAATCATGGTAGTAACTACATCGCCCAGCTTGAATTTTATTTTTGCATTCGGATGATTTTCACCACCTGTTTTCACTATGTAGTCATGCAATCCTCTCGACTTAGATGAATAAGAAACTAATTCAGTAAAACGGTTGCCTCTGTTAATATCAATCATCGTTGCAATTGGGCCAATGCCATGCGTTGGATAGAGTTCACCATTGCGATTGATGGAATGCTGGGTGCGCCATTGTGCTTCGGAAAATCCTTTTTCTCCAAATTCTGCCCCAACACCTGGATTTGTTTTGCCATCGTTGAACTTAACTCCACGAAGATCGTGCTGGTAGCCACCTTGTAAGTGAACTAATTCTCCGAAAATATTTTGCCGCACCATATTTAGCACCGCCATCACATCGCGCCTGTAACAAACATTTTCCAGCATCATTAAAGGCATACCTGTTCGTTCAGAAGTATGTACTAACTCCCAACATTCCTCCACTGTCATACCCACATTAACTTCACAGCCTACATATTTTTTAGCATTCATCGAATCTAAACACATAATGGAATGCCACTCCCAAGGAGTAGAGATAATGACTGCATCAATATCTTTATTCTCTAATAGTTTTCTATATGCCCAGGGGCCATCGAGAATTACTGCAGGCTTCGGCTTGTTAGCTTTGCTTACCAACTGTAAACTCATGTCCATCATGGACTGCTGAATATCACAAAGAGCGACCACTTCAACATCATTTCGTTTAAGGGCAAGTTCCAAATGGCTTTGCCCACGAAACCCAACTCCTATAAACCCAAGTCGAACTTTGGAAGCCGAGTCTTTTGAAAAAGCAATATGGGAGGGAAGAATTGTAAAACCCAGACCAGCCATGACTGTAGTTTTAATAAAATCTCTGCGGGGAGTTTTCATAGTTAGGTAGTTTAAAACGAGATCAAAATATAGGGCGAATTTTGTAACTTTGAAAGATGGCTGAAATAGTAGAACGACCGCCCCGCACAATTATGGAGGTATTTAGGATGCTTCCGGAAGGGACTCTGGCTGAACTTATAGATAAAAAAATATATATGAGCCCTTCACCTGTTAGTGATCACCAGCGCTTAGTTCTTCGGTTATCTGGTAAGATGGCTGACTTTACTGAAAAGAATGAATTAGGTGAAGTATTTGTTGCTCCATTTGATGTTTATTTAGACGAGCAAGCAAATGCTGTGCAACCTGACATTATTTTTGTATCTAAAAAACAAGCCAATATTGTTCAAGACCATATTCATGGAGTGCCTGATCTGTTGATTGAGTTGCTATCACCGGGAAACAAATCGCACGATACCGTTATTAAGAAAAACCTTTACGAGAAATTTGGTGTGAAAGAGTATTGGATTGTTGATCCGGCAACGAAAGAATCAATCGGTTATCGCTTGAAAGAAAATAAATATGAAGAGATTTTAAGATCTACGGGATCAATTTCCTCAGAACTTCTTAACAATACCTTTGAGTTTTAACCCTTAGTGGCCCTCAAACACTTGAGCCTTAAATATATTTCTTTGCACCATTGCGCTTGCCTTTGCCGAAGCTACTCGCAGGCAGGCCATTGCGGTAAACACTCTTACTATAGTTCCTTCATCAAGCAAGTATAAAGTTCAACCATTGTCTCAATATCATGCTTGTGCACTTTTTCATCGGGGGTGTGGGCATGCTGTTCCGGTGCTCCCACAAAACACCAATCATAGGGGGCTGAACTTTTTTGTAATTCACCACCATCGCTGGAGCCTGAACCTTCAACCTCCAATTGATAATCAATTTTATTTTTTGCAGCGATATCAATTATTTTCTTGACAAAACTTTTACGTGGAAGGTTGCGGTCACGCAAGGAGATCGCAACACCTTTGCCATGCTCCACGCCATCCGAAACCCAGGTAATGTCTGAGATCAATGCTTGACGCACGTTCCATTTTTTATAACAGTAGTCCGCCAGGTAGCCAACTGTTCCACCGCCATGTTCTTCCCAACACGAAAAAATAATTACTCCGTCTTTAAGTTGTTCGGCTACTTTTAACGCATTGTAAATACCAAGTCGGTTATCGAGGTAGGCTGTTTCGATATAATCCTTCGTTTCGCGAAAGTTGATTTTATAAGTAAGCGAAGTGCCACGCTCAATAGGGCGGCCAAATTTATAAAAGGCATGATTGTCTTTATCATACTCTAACTCGCAGTCAATGACGCCTAAAGAATCGGTGCCGACTAAACGCGTCCCTAGTTCCGCATCCGGGCTGCCAATAGAAAGCAGTTGATTGAAATAGCGCACAGTGAACCCAACCGAATCCATGTGCGCAAAAATGGCTGTGCGCGGTTTCCCGAATTTTAAAATCAAACAATCCTGAAACTTTTCTCCATGAATGATCTGTGGCTTATGCTTCCAGGTTGCCTTTTCTTTGGCAATATATTTTAGCAGGAAATTTTTTACTGCTGCTTCTTCCCCAGAAGGCGCGTGAATACTGCACAATTGCTTTAATAATTGTGTGTCGAGGGCTTTTGTTTTCCCTGACGATGATTTCCTTATTTTTTTCATTCCGGCTCTGTCTATATGCAACTTTATCGTAAATTTTGGAGAGAAAAAAATAATTCATGAGTTTGATTAACCTGGGAGAGAAACCATCCATTGCCGATCAATTCCTAAACGAGATTCGGGATACAGATAGTCAGCAGGATAGGATGCGCTTTCGAAAGAACCTGGAGCGCATGGGAGAAATTATGGCCTATGAAATCTCAAAGACATTAATGTATCAAGCGTGTACGATTAATTCGCCACTAGCTTCACTTAAATCCAGAAAGCTAATGGAGCAACCCATATTATTAACCGTAATGCGGGCAGGCTTGCCCTACTTTCAGGGCTTCTTAAATTATTTTGATCAGGTGGATGCTGGGTTTATTGGGGCGTATAGAAAAGAAGGCGCAGAGATTGAAATAAATCTCGAATATTTAGCGACTCCGGAATTGGAGGGGCGCGAAGTAATTTTAATTGACCCGATGTTGGCAACCGGCAAATCCTTTATTCGATCAATAAACGCCTTGATGAAGCATGGTAGACCAACTCACATTCATTTGGCATCTTTGATTGCGTCACCCGAAGGAATTGAATATATAAAAGCGAATCTTAATATACCTTTTACAATTTGGACTTTTTCTGTTGATGAAAAGTTAGACACCCGGTTTTACATTGTGCCTGGCCTTGGTGATGCGGGAGATTTAAGCTTTGGTAAGAAGATTTAAAATTCAAGATTCAATGTGTAAAATTGGTGGATATTTAAAGGGAATTGAAATCTTGAATTGAAATTTTAAATTTTGAATTACGATGTGGGAAGAGATTTTGAAGGCGCTTACCGTGTATTTGTGGAGCATGGTAAAATTTTTTTTTGGCCCTATTGGAGGGAAGGCAGCCGGACTGCACATCATTACCACCATGGTTGTTACTGTGGCAGGGATGATGACGGTGGTAGTGGCTTTTACTTATTTTGGAGAGTTCATTAGAAAAAGAATCTGGAATCGTCTTTTTAGAAAGAGACCATCGGATGAACCTTATAAAGAGAAATCTAGTTTTCTTAAGAAATATGGATTGGTTGGTGTTGCTGCGCTAACACCTATTCTTCTTTCACCCCTTGGTGGCACGTTGATAGCAGTAAGTGTAAGCCCAAACCGTGAGAAGATAATTATTTATATGTTCATCAGCGCTTGCATCTGGTCAGTCATTTTAACATGTGCCATTTATTTTGGCTATGATGCCGTGATGAATTTTATAAGAAGAGTTCAGCCGGTTTAAGATGGAAGAGATCAATGGCTTTTACGATGACGATGGAAATAAGGTGAATTTTAATCTTATTAGTAAACCTACTTTGTGCGCAGGTTGCAAAAAGAACAATGACTCCAATGAGGAACTATTGTGCAACATGACCCGCTTTGATCAGCGAAATGACCCTGAGTTTATTTGCCATGCCTTTGAGGCCATATTATCTGCTGATTAGTTTTTTCTTGAGCGGCTTTGCCTGCCTATGCCGAAGCTTCGCGCAGACAGGCTTGCAAAAATAAGTCTCAACTTACATTTTCATCAGGCATAATTTCTATGTCTCTAATCAATACTTTTTTTGCGATGGCTTTGCCGGTCTTCGTAGCTGCTAATCCACCTAATGCAGTTTCTTTATACCGCGTTTCCATACTCGCACCGATTTCGCCCATAGCTTCTATTACTTCATCAACGGGAATAACACTGCTAACATTGGCCAGCGCAATTTGTGCGGAGCTATTGGCAATAGCCGCTGCGCTTGCATTGCGCACAACACAAGGTATCTCAACTAATCCGGCAACCGGATCGCATACTAATCCCAACATACATTGAACCGTAATCGCAACACCATTAAAAATTTGATCAGTATCTCCATCCAGACAATATACAATAGCGCCCGCACCCATTGCTGCTGCGGTTCCGGTTTCGGCCTGACAGCCACCTACTGCACCTGAGATACTTGCTTTCTGTTCCATGATTAAAGCAATGCCCGCTGCCAATAGCATGGCCTCCAGAATTTTTTTGTCTTCAATTTTATGAATTTCTTGTAATGTGTATAATACCCCGGGCATAATACCTGAAGCACCGGCAGTTGGCGCTGCTACAATACGCCCCATGCATGAGTTTACTTCTTTGGCTGCGAGTGCGCGTGAAATCAGATTTTGAAATTCTTTAGAAAGTACGGCAACCGGATGGCGAAATACTTTCTTTGCGCCATTATTAATCATACCAGAGCGTGATGTCATATCTTCGGTTAACCCGGTGTGAACTGCTTCTTTCATTACCTCCCAAGCCTTCGCAAGGCCGATCCAGATTTGTTCTTCGGTTCTTCCCTTTTGTTCTATTTCATAATCCAACACTGCCTGCACTATGGACACTTTTTTCTCCGTGCAGTATTTCTTCCAGCCCTCAAATGAATCAAAAAGAAAGGTCATACTTTTTTATACGAAGGTCGACTGTAAAAGATTGCCGTTCAAACGTTTGAATGAAATATTTAAAGAGTAAATTCTTGAGGATTCAAAGCATTGAGACGTTTTGATGCCATTCTGAGTCGACAAAGTGTGTTTAAATCCCCATCTTCGCTAACATCAACTATTTACTATAACCCATGAATAAATTAATTTCTGTTTTTATTTTATCTCTTTTAAGCCTTACGGGATTCGCTCAATCCGCTGATGAAGCAGCGATAAAACAAATTTTTGATCAGGCGCTAAGTCATGGAAAATCCTACGAAATGCTTTATGACCTAACCACAAATATAGGTGCCCGACTTTCAGGCTCTCCGGGAGCCGCAGCAGCGGTAGAATGGAGTCGCCATACTATGCAAGGCTTTGATTTTGATTCGGTATGGTTGCAACCGGTTATGGTGCCGCATTGGGTGCGCGGTCAAAAAGAAATAGGTCGTATTGTTTCAAAGAAAGTAGGAACGCTGAGTATTAATGTTTGCGCGTTAGGCGGAACGATAGGAACAGGGCCGGCAGGAATTTCGGCTGGCGTTGTTGAGGTAAAGAATTTTGACGAATTAAAATTGCTTGGAACAAAAGGCGTGCAAGGCAAGATTGTTTTTTTTAATCGTGCCTTTGATGCAACCAAGATAAATACATTCGAAGCTTATGGTGGTGCTGTCAATCAGCGTGGTGCTGGTGCAACGGAAGCTGCCAAGTATGGAGCGGTGGGAGTACTGGTGCGTTCGATGGGTTCTAATCTGGAAGATTATCCACATACTGGTGGGATGCGTTATGCTGCAACCGGAACAAAAATTCCTGCATTGGCTGTAAGTACTAAACATGCTGAGTTGTTAAGTAAATTATTGAAGGAAGATAAAGACGTGCAGGTATACTTAGAGTCTCATTCAGAGACTTTAGCAGATGCGCCTTCTTTTAATGTGATCGGAGAAATTAAAGGTTCTCAATATCCTGAAGAAATAATTGTGGTTGGTGGTCATTTGGATTCTTGGGATTTAGCACAGGGTGCCCACGATGATGGAGCGGGATGTGTTCAATCAATTGAGGTTTTGCGTTTGTTTAAGGAGATGGGATTCAAACCAAAGAGAACCATTCGTGCGGTAATGTTTATGAATGAGGAGAATGGATTGCGTGGGGGATTGAAGTATGCCGAGCTAGCTGCTCAAAATAAAGAGAAACATGTGGTTGCTATTGAATCTGATCGTGGAGGTTTTACACCCCGTGGATTTACGATGACTGCACCTAAAGCTGTGCGAGAAAAAATTAAAACCTGGAAACCTTTATTAGAACCTTACGGGCTTACCGATTTTGATCAGGAAGGTGGCGGAGCGGATATTGGTCCGTTAGAAAAACAAGGTGTACCTGTGATGGAATTTCTTCCCGACTCACAACGCTATTTCGATTATCACCACACCCAGGAAGACACAATTGATAAAGTAAACAAACGCGAATTGGAATTAGGTTCAGCCTCCATGGCCGCCTTAGTTTATTTGATTGATAAATACGGGTTGAAGTGACTGAAAAAAATAAGGGCTGCCTTCTTTTGAGCAGCCCTTATAAATATCATTTTTTTATTCGTTAAGCTTCTGCTTGTTGGTACTCTTCAATCGGCAAGCAACTGCACATCAAGTTGCGATCTCCATAAGCATTGTCAACCCTGCTTACACTTGGCCAGAATTTAGCCCCCTTCACAAAGGCCAAAGGATAGGCTGCCTTTTGTCTGCTGTAAGGTCTTGTCCATTCGTCAGCAGTGATTACTGCTGCAGTATGAGGTGCTGCCTTCAAAACATTTTCTTCTTTATCAGCTTTGCCTTCTTCTACTTCCCGAATTTCGTTTCTGATTTCTATCAAGGCTTCAATGAAGCGATCCATTTCTTCTTTAGGTTCGCTTTCAGTTGGCTCTATCATTAACGTGCCTGCTACCGGAAACGAAACAGTTGGTGCATGGAATCCATAATCCATCAATCGCTTGGCAATGTCTTCAACTTCAATGCCGGCTTTTTTAAAGTCGCGGCAATCAACAATCATTTCATGCGCGCAGCGACCGTTACTTCCGGTATAGAGAATTTTATAATGGCCATTCAACCGTTCTTTAATATAGTTTGCATTGAGTATCGCTAAACGGGTAGCATTTGTTAAGCCTTCTGCACCCATCATAGCAATGTAAGCGTAAGAAATAACTAGGATGCTGGCACTTCCCCAAGGCGCAGATGATACTGCGGTGATAGCTTTTTCGCCACCAGTTTTTATAATTGTATGACCGGGTAAAAATGGTTTTAGTTTATCATTCACACAAATAGGCCCCATGCCTGGGCCACCACCACCATGTGGAATACAAAATGTTTTATGGAGATTTAAGTGACAAACATCGGCACCAATGTTAGCGGGTGAGGTTAGCCCAACCTGCGCATTCATGTTGGCGCCATCCATATACACCAATCCACCATGCGTATGAATGGTTTCACAGATTTCTACGATGGATTCTTCAAACACTCCGTGTGTGGAAGGATATGTTACCATCAGGCATGCTAGCTTGTCTTTGTATTGTTCTGCTTTAGCTTTTAAATCGGCAACATCAATTTTACCTTCAGCATCCGATTTTATAACTACTACATCCATGCCTGCCATCACTGCGCTTGCAGGATTTGTGCCGTGCGCTGATGAAGGGATTAATGAAATATTTCTGTGAGGTTCATTTCTGTTTTCATGATACGCACGGATAACCATAAGACCTGCGTATTCGCCTTGAGCACCGCTATTCGGTTGCAACGATATTGCTGTAAAACCGGTTATTTCTATTAACCAGGTTTCCAGGTTGGTGATCATCTCTTTGTAGCCAAGTGTTTGATCGGCTGGTGCGAATGGATGCATTTGACCTAACTCGGGCCATGTTACCGGAATCATTTCGGTGGTGGCATTTAATTTCATTGTGCATGAGCCTAATGAAATCATGGAGTGAACCATTGAAAGGTCTTTGTTCTCTAATTTTTTTATGTAGCGCAACATCTCATGTTCAGAATGATGCGTGTTAAAAATCGGATGAGTTAAAAAGTTAGAAGTTCTAATAAGGTTAGAGGGCCATATTAATCCCTCACCCCCCGCCCCTCTCCCCGGGGAGAGGGGTGTCTCGGAGGAACGGGGTGAGGGACTGAAAACCGAAAGAATGTTTTCAACATCTTTCAAACTTGTAGTCTCATCTAAAGAAATACCAATGTGATTGTCTTCAAAGTATTTAAAGTTGAGTTCTGCTTTTTCAGCTTTCTCGCGAATAGCTTTCGAATTCGCAACTTCAACCTTAAGCGTATCAAAATAATTTTTGTTTACTTGCTTTAAACCAAGGGAAACGATTTCCTTTTCAAGAATTTGTGCAAGTCCATGAATTCGACCTGCAATTTTCTTTAATCCAACTGGTCCATGATACACCGCGTACATACTGGCCATTACCGAAAGCAATACTTGGGCAGTACAGATATTTGAAGTTGCTTTTTCTCTGCGAATATGTTGCTCGCGAGTTTGCAACGCCATGCGATAGGCAGGATTTCCCTTGGCATCAATGGAAATACCAATGATCCTTCCTGGAAGTTGTCTTTTGAATTCTTCTTTCGTTGCAAAGAATGCAGCATGTGGACCACCAAAACCCATCGGCACACCAAAACGCTGCGAGCAACCAACTACTACATCAGCGCCCATTTCTCCGGGCGACTTCACTAAAACAAGACTCATTAAATCCGCACCAACTACAACAAAAAGTTCTTTTTCATGCGCAGTTTCAATCAACGCAGCGTAATCTTTGATCTCACCATTGTTGTCTGGGTTTTGAACATAGACCGCAAAAAGATCAGGATTGGTAAGATCTAATTTTTCAATGTTGCCAATTTGAAGCGTAACTCCAATAGGTGCCGACCTTGTTCTCAATAAATCAATAACCTGTGGAAACGTATTCTCATCGACAAAAAAAGTATTTGCATTTTTCTTGTTTGCTTTGCGCGATGCATACAATAAATGCATGGCTTCGGCAGCTGCTGTTGCCTCATCAAGTAACGAGGCATTTGCAATCTCCATTCCCGTAAGGTCAATGATCAATGTCTGGTAATTGATCAAGGCCTCCATACGACCTTGAGCAATCTCAGCCTGATATGGAGTATAGGCAGTATACCACCCCGGATTCTCTAACACATTGCGCAGAATAACGCCTGGCGTAATGCAATTGTAATACCCGGTACCTAAATAAGATTTATAGATCTTATTTTTTGAAATCATCTTTTTAAATGAATTCAAAAACTCATACTCCGATTGCGCAGCCGGAAGGGTTAGCGATTTTTTTAACCGGATGTTGGCAGGTATTGTTTGATCGATGACTTCATCAATCGATGCAGCGTTTACTACTTTCAACATTTCAGCAATTTGCTGAGCATCGGGTGCGTTGTGCCGCGATTCAAATTTTTCTGAGTAGTAAGGATCAATTTTATTCATTGAAACAGGTTAATGTGCTTATAACAAATTTGATAATTCAATGTTCAACATTCAAAATTGCTCCGATTAAGATCGTGAATTTTGAATATTACATTTTAAGTTTAGAACCGTTCGAACTGCGAGAAAAAGAAATTTCCTTCAATAGCTGCATTCTCATCTGAATCAGAACCATGAATTGCATTGGCATCAATAGATTTTGCAAACAAAGCACGGACTGTACCAGGGGCTGCTTTTTTCGGATCGGTAGCGCCAATTAATTTTCTGAAATCTTCAACTGCATTGTCTTTCTCCAAAATCATTGGCACGATGGTGCCGCTGCTCATATAAGCAACCAGTTCGCCATAGAAAGGACGCTCTTTGTGAATTTCATAAAATTTTCCAGCCAGTTCTGCAGTCAATTGTGATTTTTTCATCGCTACGATGCGAAAGCCGGCCTCTTCAATCATTTTGGTGATTGCTCCTGTGTTTCCAGCGCTCGTTGCATCTGGCTTAATCATCGTAAAAGTTCTGTTTGTTGCCATTTTATCTCAAAATTTAAGTTGTTTCTAAATGCTTATTTCGGGCGCAAAATTAGGCTTTTAGTCCGTAGTGCATAGCCTCGCTCGCTTTGTTTTTTGTCTTAATTGGCTTTCATTGATTACCCCAAAGCACCGTGGTTTGTGTCCTCACGAACCATCACTATGCACTCCCAAATAAAATTGCCATTTTTGCCCCTTCAATGAAAAATTTTTCGGCCTTTAAGTCCTTAATCAGTCAACCAAAAAGGGTGGTTATTGTTACCCACTTTAAGCCCGATGCCGATGCATTGGGTTCTTCTTTAGGGTTGGCTCGCTTTTTAGGTAAGAAAAAGCATCAGGT
>JBBSBG010000061.1:0-12201 GCA_038251495.1 Cytophagales bacterium | reverse complement strand
TCCGGATTATCCTTTAAAAAACTATCCCACGATTTACTTTTAGGTTTTGTTGACCCGTTTTGATAATGATGGCATAGCGCTACTGCAAGCGCATCGGAGGCATCTAATAATTTTGGCATTTCTTTGATGCTGAAAATCTGCATCAGCATTTTAGCAACTTGTTCTTTGCTTGCATTGCCATTCCCGGTAACGGATTGCTTTACTTTTTTTGGCGCATATTCTGTAATAGGCACTTCCCGAAACAACGCTGCAGACATGGCAACGCCTTGCGCCCGCCCGAGCTTCAACATGGACTGTACATTCTTCCCAAAGAAAGGAGCTTCAAGCGCTACCTCATCCGGGTGAAACTCATCGACCAACGCAAGTACCCGATCAAATATTTTTTTAAGTTTAAGTTCATGAGCACCTGTTTTGCCCATTTGTATAACTCCAAATTGAAGAAGGTTCACCTTACTCAATTGCACGTGAATCACTCCATAGCCCATAATATTGGTTCCGGGGTCTAAGCCAAGAATTATCTTTTCCTTCACTACTTTTTTCTCAACTTTGCTCACAACCCAAACTTACAGAGAAACATGCAATGCTGATTTATCTAATTACAATCTTTAGTGCTTATTTTATTTTTCTGATCATACTTATTGTTGGCTGGCAAAAAGCTTTAAGTATCAAGCAAGGTGAACCTTGGCAGGATTTTGTTTCGGTGATTGTTGCCGCTCGAAATGAAGAGACGGCAATTTCTTTACTGATTAAATCACTTTCCAAGCAGACCTATCCAAAAAATAAATTTGAAATAATTCTGGTGAATGATCACTCAACGGACTTAACTGAAGTTGAAATACTAAAATTGATTGATCGATATCCTGACTTGTCAATAATTAAAAAGAACTCATTTGGCGAAGGCAAGAAGAAAGCAATAACCACTGGGGTTGAAGCTGCGAAAGGTGAGATTATTTTGACAACCGATGCGGATTGCACATTGCCAGTTGATTGGATTTTCAGCATGAGCAAACCATTCAAACAAAAGACACACATGGTAATTGGTGCTGTAAAAATCTCAACGAACAAGACTTTTTTTTCTGAGATTCAAGCGCTGGAGTTTAGCAGTGTTATGGGTTCAGGCATTGCAATGCTGGGTTGGAATAAACCAGTAATGTGCAATGGAGCAAGTCTTGCTTTTCGTAAAGAAGCATTTTTCAAAGTAGGAGGGTATGAAGGTAATTTTCAAATCCCTTCCGGGGATGATGAGTTTCTGATGCGAAAAATTATTGAGCGATTCCCAAACAGTGTTCGATTTGCCGCAAGCTCAGGTTGCGTTGTGGAAACCACTCCCCAAAACTCTATGCAGGATTTTAGTCAGCAACGACTGCGGTGGGCCGGAAAGTGGAAAGCCAATGATTCAACTTTTGCAAAATTTGTCGCCTTGTTTGTTTTGATTGTTCAGGTGAGTTGGTTGTTTAGCATCGGTTATTTGATTTTTAATCCGAGTTCAATCGGGATTTATCCAATTATAGCTTTAAAAATAGGATTGGAGTTTATATTCCTTTGGTTAGTAAGCAGATACCTTAGACAAAGATTCAATCTATTAGCGTTCTTTACGTTGCAATTACTTTATCCAGTCTATGCAATTGTTATTGGTTTACTCTCTCAGATAAAGTCCTATAGCTGGAAAAACAGAACTGCATCCTTTTCTCGCTAAGAGTTTGTTAATGTAGCAGGTCTTGAGCATTTATTCTTAAATTTACCTTCATTGCTATGGTTGAAGTAGAATTAAAAAAACAGATAGAGCGGAAAGAGTTAGAACTCAACTCTTTATTAGAGATCACTCAGTCGATCAATAATAATTTGCCCGAAGCGTCTTTGTATAAGATTTTCAATTTTACACTGCGCTCCAATTTGAATATCAAGAAATTGGCCTTGTTTGTTTTCGATAATGTCTGGAATTGCAAAGTCAACTTTGGCACTAAAAACAATTTCCAGAAATCAAAATTGGATGATCGTTTTAAGCTCATCAAAAATATCCATCGCATGGATGAGTTTGAAGATTGTATTTTTCATGAGTTCGACTTAGTAATCCCGGTATCGCATAAGACCGAAACGCTGGCTTTGATTTTTGTTGGTGGCTTAACTGAAAATACTGATCACGATCGGGATGAAAGCATCAAATTCATTCAGGCACTTAGTAACATAATTGTAGTTGCTATTGAAAATAAGAAACTTGCTCGAAAACAATTAGAGCAGGAAGCCTTTAGAAAAGAGCTTGAGATTGCAAGTGATGTGCAACAATTCCTCTTTCCTGAAAGGTTACCCTACACCGAGCGGCTAAAAATGGAAGCGAGTTATCTACCTCATGATTTGGTTGGCGGTGATTATTACGATTACATTCCAATAAACAAGAATCAGTTTTTAATCTGTGTAGCAGATGTAAGTGGCAAGGGAATTCCGGCTGCGCTTATGATGTCAAATTTTCAAGCTTCACTCCGCACACTTTTAAGGCAAACACCCAACTTAAAGGAGATTGTGGAAGCGCTTAATTTTCAAGTAATGGAGAATACGAAAGGCGAAAAATTTATAACGTTTTTTGGTGCGATCTATGATTTGAGTCTCAAGACAATGGTTTACGTGAATGCCGGGCATAATCCGCCAATCTTGATGGATAAGAAACATGGAATCCGATTATTGGAAGAAGGATCAACCGTGCTTGGCGCAATGAACCCGTTACCGTTCATTAATGAAGGTTTCATTACCGACCTCGATGACTTTACATTGTTTGCCTACACGGACGGACTTACAGAAACAATCAACGAAGCCGGGGAGGAGTATGGACTTGATTCTCTGCTTGAGTACTTCAAAAAGAACAGTGCGAAAGATATTAAAACAATTCATCAGGATATTATTGTTGGTCTGGACGGGTTTAAAGGCAGCAATGGTTATCGCGATGATATTACCATGCTTACGTGCCGCGTGGAGTAGTTCGAAACCCGAGGTTTGATGATCGAGATTCGAGGGTTGACGTTTCTCTCTAACCTCTAATATCTAATATCTAACCTCTAACCTCTAACCTCTAATCTCTAACCTCGTTTAAATGTTCTTCCGGACACCCGCCATCCTTCCAACACTCTTCACCCAATTAGAATGGCGCGTCAGCACTATAAAAAATGAAATCTTTCTCACGTTTGATGACGGCCCGATAGCAGGCCCCACAGAGTTCGTGCTGAGGACGCTGCAGGAGTATAATGCTAAAGCAACTTTCTTTTGTATAGGGGATAATGTGAGGAAGCATCCGCAGGTCTTTGAAAAAATTATTCAGGCAGGTCACAGCATAGGCAATCACACCTTCAATCATGTAAAGGGTTGGAATTTTTCTACGAAGGACTATCTCTCAAATATTGAATTGTGTAACGACCAGATGCCGATAGTCAATAGTTGTCAGTCGACAGTCGACAGTCGACCGTTGACCATTGACTATGGACTATCGACTAAAGACTATCGACTCTTTCGCCCCCCTTATGGAAGAATCACGTTAGATCAAATTAACTCTTTAAAACCGAACTATCGAATTATTATGTGGGATGTGCTTACGCAGGATTACTCTCAATCGATGAGCAAAGAAAAATGTTTGAGCGGATCTATCAAGGCAACGCGACCGGGTTCCATTGTCGTTTTTCATGATAGCGTGAAAGCTGAAAGAAATCTTACCTACGCACTGCCCAAGTATCTCGAACATTTCTCGAAAGAAGGGTATATCTTTTCTGCACTTTGAGTACTGGCTAAGGTTCTGATACATTTGTGAAATGACCAAGCCAAAACATTTTTTAGTTGCTGCGTTAGATTGGGGTCTTGGTCATGCAACAAGAAGCATGGTGGTGATCAATGCCTTACTTAAGAATGGGCATAAAGTCTCAATTGCCGGAAATGGACAATCACTTGAGTTATTAAAGCAAGAATACCCGAATCTTGATTGTCATGAACTTGAATCGTATGATGTCAAGTATTCCAGTTCGGGGCTATTTATGCTTAATATACTTTGGCAACTTCCTAAATTTTTAAGAACAATCCAAAGAGAGCATCAACAAGTTGAGCAACTACAATCAAAATACAAATTTGATGGTGTGATTTCGGATAATCGCTATGGATGTTGGTTAAACCACGTGCCTTCCGTGCTGATTACCCATCAGCTAAATATTCAACTAACAGGTTTGCTTAAATTATTTCAGAGTATTCTTAATTATTTCAATCATCGCTCAATCAATAAATTTACTTTTTGTTGGGTTCCAGATTTTCGTGCAAACAGAATCACAGGAAAGTTAACAGATACGGATAATTCAAACGTTCGTTTTATTGGAATGCTATCAAGATTTCAAAAACAAGAGATTAAAATTGCTCAAGATATGATATTAGGTATTGTATCGGGTCCCGAACCACAGCGTACTATTTTTGAGAATCTTTTGGTTGAAGGAATGAAAAAGCAGGAAAATGGATGTGTGATTGTAAGAGGTATTCCTGATGGTGCAACCAGACCTGATGATCAGGTTACATTCATAAATCATTTAAGCACAGATAAATTAAATCGACTTATTGAGCAGGCTGGTGTTGTGGTGTCGCGCAGCGGTTACAGTACAATTATGGATTTAGCTGCTTTGGAAAAGAAACAGGTAATTTTTGTACCTACTCCCGGCCAAACCGAGCAAGAGTATCTAGCCAATGAATTAGATAAAAGTAAGGTTGCACTTTCTGTATCTCAAACTAAGTTTGAGCTTTCAACAGCATTAGAAAAGGTGAAACAATACAAAGGTTTTGCCAGCAATAACGTTCCGAGTAACTTGCTGCCGATCGCATTAAATGAATTTATAGGTGTTTCTTAAACTAAGATTATCGTTTGGCTTAGAGGAAGCTTTAAGCGGGTTAAAAAACAGTAAAATGAATTTTATCAAAGCAGCTAAATCAATAGAGGGCATCTCTAAAAACTCCGCTTACCCTTCTCTTTTGGAAGGGGCAGGGGTTTAGGTAATGAGAGCAAGGGTTTTTAGAGATGCCCTAGATACAGTCACCCCTCTCCTCAGGTAGAGGGGCAGGGGATGAGGTTATGGAAGAATGGTTTTTAATAGAGAGAAGGAATTGAAAGCAACGAATTGGATTGATACCCATGCTCACATCTATGCAGATGAGTTTGCGGTCGACCGTCAGGATATATTGAGTAAGTGCTCGGATGATGGTGTAGGCAAAATCTATATGCCTAACATTGACCATACATCCATTGATTCCATGTTAGAAGTAGAACATAGATATCCCGCTCAATGCATTTCCATGATGGGCTTACATCCTTGTTCAGTAAAAAAAGATTTTGAAAAAGAATTGTACCGGGTGGAGGAGTGGCTATCAAAAAGAAAGTTCGCTGCTGTTGGCGAAATAGGTACCGATTTACATTGGGACAAAACTTTTTGGGCGCAACAACAAGAGGCTTTTCGAATTCAGGTTGGCTGGGCAAAAAAATATCAGTTACCAATAGTTATTCATTGTCGTGAATCCATTGATGAAACGATTGAGTTGTTAACTCCTTTGCTGGATGGAAAGTTGAAAGGTGTCTTTCATTGTTTTTCGGGTACTTTTGAACAAGCAAAAAAAATTACCAACATGGGTTTTTATTTGGGCATAGGCGGAGTGGCTACTTTTAAGAATGGCGGACTTGATAAAGTTATTCCTGATCTGGAATTAGATAACCTGGTATTAGAAACAGATAGTCCATATCTGGCGCCAGTTCCGCACCGCGGAAAGCGAAACTCACCTGCGTATATTCCTTTAATTGCGCACAAGGTTGCTGATTTAAAAAAGGTAACAGTTGAAGAGTTGAGTAGCATTACAACATCAAACGCATTGCGGTTGTTTAATTCATTATGAGTTATAGAAGAATAAATATTAACACTGCATTGCCTGCCAAAGCGAAGTCGCGGGTAATGATTATTTATACCGGAGGTACATTGGGGATGACGTATGATGCTTCCGGAGTTTTAATTCCCTTTGACTTCTCATTGATTTTGGAGCAACTGCCGGTACTGCGAAATTTGTTTCTTGATATTTCTGTCATCTCATTTGATCAACCTGTGGATTCGTCCAACATTCAACCCGAGCATTGGAAGACAATCGGAGAAATAATTTTTGAAAACTATCCCGATCAAGATGGCTTTGTTGTATTGCATGGCACCGATACAATGGCTTTCACAGCATCGGCTATTAGTTTTATGCTGCCGGGTATGGCAAAGCCGGTTATTTTTACGGGTGCACAATTGCCAATAAGGGAACCACGTTCCGATGCACGTGAAAATTTGATTACTGCTTTAGAGATTGCTTCCGCAAAAGCGAATGGCGAGCCTATTGTTCCTGAAGTGTGTATTTACTTCGATTATGAATTGTTGCGGGGAAACCGATCGAAGAAAGTTGAAAGTATGCACTTCGATGCGTTTAAGTCTGAGAATTACCCAAGCCTGGCCAAAGCCGGAGTGAAAATAGACTACAATTATCCGGCAATTCGTAAACCGACAAAGCAGAAGATTGAATTATTAACCCGGTTCGATTCAAACATTTCCGTTTTGAAACTATTTCCAGGTATTAATAAGCATGTGGTCGATGCCATCCTGCAAACGCCTGATTTGAAAGCCCTCATTTTAGAAACGTACGGTTCAGGTAATGCACCTTCTGCCGATTGGTTTATTGCAAGTTTGAAGGAAGCGACCAGCCAAGGCATTTTGATTCTTAATATTTCACAATGCCCGGGTGGAATGGTGGTTCAGGGTAAATACGAAACCAGCAAATACCTTACAGAGATTGGAGTAATTAGTGGTGGAGATATGACAATAGAGGCGGCAGTCACTAAGCTAATGGTGCTTCTGGGCGAGTTTGATGTTGCGCGGTGTGCTAAATTGATTAGCTCGCCCCTAGCCGGGGAAATTGGTTAAAAAGAATTTTTGCGGAGAGAGTGGGATTCGAACCCACGTTACCTTGCGGTAAACACGCTTTCCAAGCGTGCTCGTTCGGCCACTCTGACATCTCTCCAAAATTTTACTTGCTCAACCTCCCAATCATTTACGGGTCGAAAACCTTTTGAAAAATTATCTTACCTCAACCTTACGTTCGTTATTAGAAAGAATACCACTCTCAAAAAGTCCTCAAAGAAAAAGATTAATAATCCGGTAACAAAGACCCCTACCAGTACATTTTGAACAAAAACAATGTTTTTAATATCCAAACAAAATTAAATTTTCCGTGACTAACGGACATATCTGGAATTCTATGGCAGAAAGTAGAAAACTACCGAATAGAATTTTAGTTTTTTTTTCAAATGCTTGTTTGTGATTGATCAAAACGTTTAAATTTGGCCACTTCAAGTATTACTAAACCTCAAACCATGAAAAAATTATTCTCGATTATTGCTTTAGCCGGGGTGCTTGCTTTCGGTACAGCTAAAACTTACGCACAAGATGATTCAACAACAGTGGCACCGGCAACTGAAGAAGTTGTTACGCCCATGGCTGATGACCAGGCAGATGCTGCTATGGAAGAAGAATCAGTTGGCTTTCACCAAGTAATAAAAGAAAAGTTTATCCAGGGAGGACCTCCTTTTATGTGGCCCATCCTTATCTGTTTGATCTTGGGATTGGCAATTTCTATTGAAAAAATTATTACCCTTAACATGGCTACCACCAATACTAAAAAGCTATTGGTACAAATCGAGGATGCCTTAGCTAAAGGCGGCATTGAGGCAGCAAAAGATGTAACAAAAAATACAAAAGGCCCCGTGGCTTCAATTTTCACACAAGGTTTAATGCGTTCATCAGAAGGTATTGAAATGGTTGAAAAATCTATCGTAGCATACGGTGGAGTAGAAATGGCGCGCTTAGAGAAAGGATTAATCTGGGTATCATTGTTCATTTCACTCGGGCCCATGCTTGGATTCTTTGGAACTGTAATCGGGATGGTATCTGCATTTGACGCGATTGAGGCTGCTGGTGACATGTCGCCTACAGTAGTTGCGGGTGGTATGAAGCTAGCTCTTATTACTACCGTTGGTGGTTTGATTGTGGGTATGGTTCTGCAGACATTTTATAACTACTTGGTTTCTAAAATTGATAGCCTTGTAAATGCAATGGAAGATGCATCAATTAGTTTAATTGATATTTTAGTTAAGCACAAATTATCTAAATAATAAGACACATGGATAGTACAGACATTGGACTTTATGTGGGGTATGCTGTTTTTATTGTTGCAGCGAGTGCCGCTATCGTTTTTCCCTTAATAAATGCTTTGAAATCTCCCAAAGATATTTTGAAGTCATTAGCAGGGGTTGGCGCAATAGTGGTGGTTTTTGTAGTCGCGTATGCCTTGTCAGGTTCTGAAATTTCGGTAAAAGCGGCCTCTATGGGCATAGGTGCCAGTTCATCTAAATTTATAGGTGCGGGACTTATTACATTTTATATTCTTCTTATTTTAACCGTAGTAGGGGTTATTGTTTCTGAAATAAATAAAGCTTTAAAATAATGGCACGTACTACACCAGATATACCAAACGCATCAATGGCAGATATTGCCTTTTTGTTGCTAACATTCTTTCTGGTTACTACTACAATCCCTAATAATAAGGGTCTTAGCATTGGTTTGCCTCCACCTCCGGAAGCAACTCCGCCTGAAGATATAAAAATTCAGGAGCGAAATATGTTTAAGATTCAGTTAAACTCCTCCGATGCGTTATTGGTTGAAGGAGTACCTCGGGAAGACATTAGTGGTCTGAAAGATGAAATCAAGACGTTTGTCTTAAATAATGGTCGCGATCCGGCAAGTTCAGATAATCCTGAAAAAGCAATCGTGTCCTTCAAGACTGACCGGGGAACAAGTCATAAGAGATTTATCGAACTTCTGGATGTAATTCAGGAAGCTTATTATGATTTGTATGCTGAGCAGGCAGGTGTAACTAATGCCAAATTTAGAGCAGCCGCCTCGGATTTATCCGTCCCAGATAATAAAGCAATTTATGACAAAGGAAGAGCTGGGATACCATTGAACATTTCGATCGCAGATCCTACTAAAGTGGGTAACTAAATTTAACGCTATGTCAAAATTTAAGAAAAAAACGAATGTGAAGCAGGAAATACCTACTTCATCAATGCCCGATGTGGTTTTCATGTTGTTGTTTTTTTTCATGGTTACAACTGAAATGCGTAAGACTTCTATAGAGGTTAAACAAGAGATACCCAAAGCCACCCAACTTCGTAAGTTGATGCGAAAGTCACTGGTTGCTAATATCTACATTGGAGAGCCAAAAAAGACTGATCTATATGGCAGGGAACCCAGAATTCAGGCAGACGATGTGTTTATTGATACTAAGGATATAATCCGGTGGGTTAATGCACAAAGAGATAACCTTGACGAAACGGAACGTGATCAATTAACAGTGGCAATGAAAGTAGATATTGATGCCAAACGTGGTATTATATCTGATGTGGAGACTGAGCTACGAAAGGCGAGTGCTCGAAAGCTTCTTTACTCTACGTTAGAAAATAACGACAGAAAGCAATAGTTAAATTATTAGTACACTAGATAGCCTTCCATAACTTGGAAGGCTATTTTTTTATGAACACCCTAAATCTCCTTCATCATAAGAAAATAGTAAACGCCTGGTGCATGTACGACTGGGCGAATTCAGTTTATAACCTGGTTATTACTACCACTTTCTTTCCAATTTACTTTGCCGGCATAACAAAATCGGCTTATGGCGAAAGCTCTGTTCCATTTCTTGGCAGAACGTTTAAGAATACTGCACTGTACGATTATTCATTAGCGGCCGCTTATTTAGCCATTGCCATTATGCTCCCCATACTTTCCTCTATTGCCGACTCAAGAGGCAACAAGAAGAAATTTATGCAATTCTTTTGCTACCTGGGGGGAGTTTCGTGCATGGCGTTATTTTGGTTTAAAGGCCCAGAACCAAGCGTTATAGTTGGCGTGGGATGTTTTATGCTTGCTGCCATTGGATATGTAGGCAGTTTGGTCTTTTACAATTCCTATCTGCCAGAAATAGCTGAACCAACAGATAGAGATTGGATAAGCGCCCGTGGGTTTTCTATGGGGTATGCAGGAAGTGTAATTCTTCAATTGATTGGATTTGGATTGGTGTTGTATTTTTCAGGCCTGGGAGACCAAACTTCCGGTCCGCGGTATACCTTTCTATTGGTAGGATTATGGTGGATTGGGTTTGCTCAGATAACATTTGCTCATCTGCCTGATGGCAAGCAAACACAAACAAAACGATTTACTGAAATCTTACGTGCTGGCTTTGTCGAATTAAAGAAAGTATGGGATCAGGTTAAACAAATGAAACTATTGAAGTGGTTCCTGATCGCTTTCTTTTGTTATAGCATGGGAGTTCAAACAGTTATGCTTGCGGCCACCTTGTTTGGTAGCCAAATGTTGGGTTTGCCCGATGATAAATTGATCATCACTGTTGTACTTATTCAATTGGTGGCTATCCCAGGTGCTATGCTCATGTCTTTTTTATCTGGCAAGTTTGGCAATATTTGGGTGTTGATGGGTGTCGTTTTCTTTTGGATACTCGTTTGTCTTTCAGCTTATTGGGTTGCAACCTTAAAAGAGGGAGGCATCAATGTTGAATTTCATTTTTATGGTTTAGCAATAGCAGTTGGGTTGGTAATGGGCGGAATTCAATCCCTTAGCCGAAGCACCTACAGTAAACTTATGCCCGTAACGAAAGACACCGCTTCATTCTTTAGCTTCTATGACGTAACGGAAAAGATTGCCATCGTGATTGGCATTTTTACATTTGGCTATATCGATGAACTTTTCGGAATGAAAAATTCAGTACTGATGCTAATCGTGTTTTTTGTTCTTGGCTTGTTTGCACTCATGCGTGCAAAAAGCCATGAGTCAAAAGCCTAACAACCTACTAATCTTTGAACCTAATAAAGAAGGTGCTTAACAGTTATTCCTTTATTGATCAGTTGCTGAAGCGATTCAATTCCAATTTTCACATGTAAATCAACAAAGGAAGTAGTTACAACTTTGTCGCTGGTTTCAGTTTTTACTCCATCTACAATCATAGGCTGATCGGATACTAAAAGTATCGCGCCAGCGGGTATTTCATTGTAAAATGCTGTTGAGAAAATTGTGGCAGTTTCCATGTCAACAGCCATCGCTCTAACTTTTCTTAGGTATTCTTTAAAATCTTCATCCCACTCCCAAACTCTTCTGTTAGTAGTATAAACTGTGCCTGTCCAATAATCCTGATTATTGTCGCGTATCGTTGTGGAGATAGCTTTCTGCAAGGCAAACGCAGGTAGCGCAGGTACTTCGGCCGGAAAATAGTCATTCGATGTTCCCTCACCCCTGATTGCGGCAATCGGAAGTATGAAATCTCCTAAATCATTTTTCTTTTTAAGCCCTCCACATTTGCCTAAAAACAAAACGGCTTCCGGATGGATGGCAGACAAACAATCGATGATAGTCGCAGCATTAGGACTACCCATTCCAAAATTAATTATGGTAATGCCATTGGCAGTTGCATTTCGCATGGCTCTGTCCATCCCCTGAATTTCTACATTATTCCATTCTGCAAATTTCTTTACGTAATTATCAAAATTGGTAAGCAAGATATGCTTGCCAAAATCTTCCAACTTTACACCTGTATATCGGGGCAACCAATTTTCTACAATTTCTCTTTTCGTCTTCATAGCCACTTATTTTATATTTTTAACGAATGCAAAAGTTAAATCTTCCTGATTTCGAACCTAGGTTACGCAAAGAAGAAGGAAAAGTATGGATTTTTGATGTGATCAGAAAAAAGTATCTCGTACTTACTCCCGAAGAATGGGTACGGCAGCATTTTGTTCATTATTTGATCAATCATCTTAACTATCCTAAATCACTTTTTAGGGTAGAGCGCAGTCTTACGTATAACACGCTTCAGAAAAGATCTGACATTGTGGTTCATAATCGAATGGGTAAACCTTGGCTGCTAATTGAGTGCAAAGCGCCTGATATAAAACTTACTCAAAAAGCATTTAATCAGGTAGCCGTTTATAACATGACCATTGGTGCCCAATATGTTGGCGTAACCAATGGTATAGTTCAGTACTGCTTTGAGACAAGCATGGAGCTTAGTCGTGATGTCAAATTTTTGGATTCTTTTCCCGAGTTTGGA
>JBBSBG010000060.1:0-12384 GCA_038251495.1 Cytophagales bacterium | reverse complement strand
GGAATTTCCTGTAACGATGCTTCAGCAACAGCGGGAGCAAAATTGTAAGCAGCTGAACCCGAAGTGCAAACCAATATAGTTGGTTTATTTTTTTGTTGAGCGATGCCCAACGCAACAAATGCCGCACTCCGCTCATCGCTAAATGTTCTGCAGGTTATTTCATCGTGCCTGACAAAAGCGATGGTTAATGGTGCACTGCGTGAACCCGGACAAACAATTGCCTGGTGTAAGCCTTGAAGAGCGCACAATTCGGCAATATCGTAGATTGGTTGCAGGCGTGACACGTTAGATATTATTTAGTAATTATCTTTTGAAGATTAAGCATCTTCATTTCAGTTTCAGTCCATTCTTGATCTGCGATGGAATCGGCTGTTACACCAGCACCCGCATAGAGTCGAATTTTTTCAGCAAAAATTTGCATGCAGCGAAGATTAACAAAGATATGACTCTCTTTATTGATGTTTACCGGCCCAAGGTAGCCGCTATAGAATTCACGTTGATACCCTTCATTTTTTATTAAAAATTCAAGTGCTTCGTCATGCGGCATCCCGCATACAGCAGAAGTAGGATGGAGCAACTTTAACATTACAGACCCGAGCTGGGGAAAATTTGTGGCCTGCGTGTCAACTTCATACTCTGTTTTTAAATGCATCACGTTTCCGGCTATGATGGTTTTAGGGCCGTGCTCTGCGTATTCGCGAAGTCTTATTTTTTTGAAACAGCTGACGATGTACCTGCAAACAAGCGCCTGTTCTTCAATTTCTTTTTGGGTCCAGGCAACCGACTTAATATTTACATCAGGCAAATAGGGGAGTGTACCTGCAAGCGCGACTGTTTTAAATTTATTATTAGCTACACTCACTAATAATTCAGGGGACGCACCTAACCAAGTACCGGTTTCGCTCGATGACACCAAGGACACCATTGCCAGGGGATGCTTTTCGCAAAGTTGGTCGAAAGCTTCCAGCACGTCAAAGTCTTTGTCAATTGAAATATCTTTAACCCTTGATGGAACTATTTTCTCAAAATCTCCAGCTTCAATTTTTTTTATACCAGCGTCAACCGTGAGTTTGAAATCAGGAAGCGCAGAAATACTTTCTGATTCAGTAAAATTCAAAGAAAGGTGATTACTAATTTTTGATCGAGAATAATCAAACTCATCCTCTGTTGATGATTCTTTTAAAACTCCATTTTCAAATCGATATAAGACATCGGCAGGGAAAATTATTTTCTTCTTATCGGGCAGGAATGGTGCGAAAGCGAAACCTGATGGAGCCTCTTCAACATTAATTTCGTCAACAAACTTTAGCCCTTGTTGACTAATGATCAAATATTTTTCACTGTGATTGGGTGTTTTCCAAAGTGAAAAGGGAAAACCATGATTCAAGGCAGTTTGAATTGCCTGACGAATAAATATTTTCTCCTGAACTGTCGCTGGTTGCTTCGTTACTGAGGTCATTCTAAATCTTAGCGCTTGTCTATAATTGCCATTGTTATCCTACTAATGCAAACCAATTCGTTTACTTCATTCATTATTCTAATCTCCCACACATGAGTTTTTTTACCAACATGCAAAGGTTTAGTTGTTCCAAAAACATAACCAGTCTTTACGCTTTTTATGTGGTTGGCATTGATATCTAACCCTACACAATACTGCGTGTTTAAATCCAGACAACACGAGGCAGCTACGCTTCCTAATGTTTCGGCTAACGCAACCGATGCTCCACCATGTAACAACCCAAGGGGCTGATGGGTTCTGTGATCAACTGGCATTTTTGCAGTAATTGAATCATCACCGATTTCAGTAAACTCAATGCCGAGGTGACTAACCATAGTATTGGCAGAAAATTTAGTCAAGTTTTCAATTTTTATACCGGGTTTGAAGAACGCCATTTTGTGTATTTGTGTCGAGGTGGTTTAAACTATTTGTTTATTTTTGCGCGCGAATAGCTGATTATTGGCTTGAAATTAGGCAGAAATTGATGAGCAAAAAAATATATATCATTCGCCACGGGCAAACCGATTTTAACCTGAAAGGGATTGTTCAGGGGAGCGGTGTTGACTCTTCTCTGAATGACAAGGGCCGGGCTCAGGCGCTAGCATTTTATCAAGCATATCAACATGTATCATTTGATAAAGTTTATATATCTGCTCTAAAACGGACGAAAGAGTCGGTGGATAACTTTATTAAGCAAGGCATTCCATACGAAAGCCTGGCTGGTCTTAATGAGATTAGCTGGGGAACCAAGGAGGGCCAGACCATTACCCCTGAAGAGGATGCCTACTATCATTGGATGTTGAATCAATGGCGACTTGGCAACACAAAAGAGCGAATAGAAGGCGGGGAGAGTCCAGATGATGTTACTAAACGACAAGCGGAAGCTCTGAACCACATTCTAAAACAGACAGATGAGCAAACAATCTTAATTTGTATGCACGGCCGTGCTATGAGAATTTTATTATGCCGATTATTGAATTATCCATTGCGAAGTATGGATATGTTTGAACACGAAAATTTATGTTTATACTACGTTGAGAAAACAGGCTCTATGTTTACGGTTAAGAAGTATAACGATACAACCCATTTAAAGAACCTTCAAATCTCAACTTCTGTATCGTTGGAAGCAACACCTACGACTTAACAGTGTTCAACCTCTCAAGCTCGGTCCGGGCTTTGCTATCAATGCTATTTTTGTATTCATGTTTTGGAAAACTTAAGGCTAGCTCAAAATATTTTTTAGCATTGGTGTAATCTTTTAGATCTTTGGCGATGTAACCTAATTGTAAGGCTGAGTTAGCTCCGAAATACCACGGGTTATTTTTAGTCATATCAATGCTCTGTTGATAGAATAATTTGGCCGCTGAAATTTCCCCGGTGCGATGTGCCAGACGTGCCTTACGATAGTAATACTCCGTTTGATCCTTGGCATTGATAAGATCAGAAGGGGTAATGGAATTCAGAATCGATGTTGCATTTTTGTAATAACCTCCATCGGTGCTAAACCGTACTTTCAGTAATTTCTTATTTGGCAAAGTTGGTTCTTCAAGTTGTTTGGCTGCATACTTATCAGGTTCTGCCTTATCCGATCCAGTTACCTTGGCTTTGTCAAAATTGGTTTTAGCTTGCTTTGAATCATCTAAAAGCCAATAACAAAGGGCAATCTTAAAATAGGAATCCTTTTTAAAACTAATGCTTGGATAGTTTTTGATAAATCGCTGAAATGATTCTATTGATTTTAGGTAATCCCCACGTTGCAAGAGAACCTCGCCCTTTAGGTAATCAATGTAATGCATTTGCAATCCTTGATTCTGTATGTCGATCTGACGGATCAAGGCCAGAGCTTCCTCGCTGCGAGCATCTTTGATTAGCATGTTTACTCCAATAAATAGTAGCAGTCTATTGTCGGGTTGCTCCTTCAGGCATATATTAATTCCTTCAGCAGCCTCTTCAAATTCTTGATTAATGAATCCCTTAACAGTAAAGAACAAAATAGTTGCTTCTTGGCTCAATGAAGATTTTGAATTTCTGAGTTCAGTGAGTTGTCTTTGACCTGTTGCTACAGAGCCCTTCATTCCTAACAGGCTCATAAACCATTTATACTTATCGGGTACAGAGCCAATCATTACTTGAATAGCACCACTTGTTTTTTTTATGGGGATAAAGGTTGGGTATTTCTTAAGACAGTCTGAAGTAAGTTGGTAGGCTTTTCTAATTGACATCACGGCATTTACTTCTTGCCCTAAGTTGAGGTAGCAGAATCCACGTTGTAAGTTAAGCTCAGCTAACAGGAAAAGGGTTTCTCCAGATGTGGGTAAATTCTCCAGGTATTTTATACGATTCTTAAATCGTTCCTCAATTTCAACAAATGCTTTATGATCTTCGGTAATTAATATCTTAAGTGTTTCACTAAGAGTTTGAACGTACATCTTATGCAACTCATTCGTCTTAATCTTTTTAAGATATTCGTCTGCTTTCTCCGGTTGGAGAGTAATTACATAGTAGTACGCTTTTTGTAGTTCGGGGTCAAATTGCCAGATGGAATCTAAGGCAAACCCGCTGATGGAAAATAAAAAAAGGCAAGTGATTATGCCTGCCTTTCTTATGGTTTGTATAGTCTCTGTGCTATTCAACTTTTTTTGCTCTTTTTACCGGAGCTGCCTTCTTTGGTTTCACTTCTTCTTCCATTGAACCCAAATCAACATCCGCTAATATTCTTCCTGAATGTTCGTCAATTACAATTTTCTTCTTTTCGCGAATCTCAGCAATTTTTTGAGGAGGTATGATAATGTTACAACCTTCTGCTGCTCCACGTACTACCCTAACAACAGCTAATCCGTTTGAAAGGTTAGATCTTAAACGGTTATAATGCTTAAGAAGTTTGTCTTCAATTTTCTTGGTAGCTTTTTCTCTTTCTACCATTAGTTTCTTCTCCTCTTCCTGGCTTTCGTTTAAAATGCTGTCAAGTTCATCCTTTTTGCTCTGAAGATCTTCATTTCGGCCGTTAATTAGGGCTTCAATGGTGGTGATTTCAGCTTTTTTAGAATCTATTTTGTCTTTTGATTCTTTGATTCGCTTCTCACAAATTTGTACCTCTAACTCTTGAAGTTCAATTTCTTTCGTGATGGCGTCAAATTCGCGGTTGTTTTTCACATTTTTTTGCTGCTCGTTATATTTCTTAACCAGCTTCTCAGATTCCTTAATTCCTTCCTTATTTTTCTTAATGTTTTCCTCTAATTCTTTTAATTCTCCCTCAAAACGGCTTAGGCGGGTGCGATATCCCTCCATTTCGTCCTCCAAGTCTTGTACTTCATCGGGAAGATCACCCCTCAGTTTTTTAAGTTCGTCCAGTTTTGAATCTATGGATTGTAATTTAACTAGGGCTTCGAGTTTTTGTGCAACTGTTTGATTTTCCATTATTTACAGATAGGTAATTGGATTTGTGACAACTTTTGAAAAAGCGATTGCAAAAGTAGGAAATTTTTCCCTCAAAAAAGCACCGATTAGCTCTTTCGTAAATTGTTCACTTTCATAGTGGCCAATATCTGCGATAATAATTTTACTATCAGCATCAAAAAACTCATGGTATTTGAAGTCGGCAGAAACAAACACATCAGCACCTTGACCAATAGCCAAAGGAAGTAAAAAACTTCCCGCGCCCCCACAAACCGCTACTTTCTTTATATTTTCTTTCGTAATAGCAGTGTGACGAACACATTCTGTATTCATTTTTTTCTTTAGCCCCTTCAGAAATACTCTGCTTTCTTCCGGATTTTCTAGTTCACCTATAATTCCAGCTCCAACTTCCTGATTTTCATTTTCAAGTGGAGTAAGATAATAAGCCACCTCTTCATAAGGATGACTTTCCTTTAAGGCCGTCAGTACTTTCCGCTGATTAAAAGCTTCAACAAGAACTTCGACCCTGACTTCTTCAACTTTTTCTAGTTGATTCAATTTTCCGACCGCAGGATTAGCATTAGCTGCAGGCATAAACCTGCCTTCACCCATTATGGAGAAACTACAGTTTTTATAGTCGCCAATTTGACCGGCTCCGGCCTCATGCAAGGCCGCAGTGACTTTTTCAACATGATCTTTTGGAATAAAGGTCACCAACTTAGCAAGCGTACTTTTTTTGGGAGCCAATACTCGAAGATTTTTTAATCCTAATCGCTCAGCTATTTTCTTATTAACACCAGATCGCACATTATCCAAATTGGTATGGATAGCATAGATGGCAATTTCATTTCGGATTGCTTTGATCAGCACCCGCTCAACATAATTTTGGCCGGTAAGTTTTTTTATGCCTTTAAAAAGTATTGGGTGATGGGCAATTATCAGATTACAGGATTGAGCAATGGCCTCGTCAATGACTGCTTCGGTGCAATCCAATGAAACCAGAACTCCCGTTGCGTTGTCTACAGGATTTCCTGTCAGTAAGCCACAATTATCGTAGCCCTCCTGATAGGCGAGCGGTGCCCAAGCTTCAAGACTTTCGATTATACTTTTTATAGTCTGAGTTGCCATTGATTATGTACTTTTGACAAAAATAACGAAAGATCGCGGTACTACTTTTATGACCTTTCTTAAGTACTTCTTATTGCCCTTCTCTTGGCTCTTTGATTTAGCCACTCGACTCAGGAATTACTTGTACGACATCGGTCACAGAAAATCATTTAAATTCGATTCAGTTGTTATTAGTGTCGGTAATCTCAACGTGGGTGGATCAGGCAAAACCCCTATGATTGAGTACCTGATTAATTTGTTAAGCGATCAATACAAAATAGCAACACTTAGCCGCGGCTATGGGCGCAAAACAAGAGGGTTTAATATTGCGACTAACCAAGATAACGCAAGATCGATTGGTGACGAGCCTTATCAGTTGTTTAGAAAATTTGGAAGTAAAATTATTGTTGCCGTGGGCGAAGAGCGCGCTTTGGCTATCCCAACTATTTTAAATGATCATCCTGAAGTACAAGTCATATTAATGGACGATGCATTTCAACACCGCACGGTTGTTCCACAGTTTTCAATTTTGGTTACAGATTATGCAAAGCCTTTTCACAAAGATTTTCTATTACCTTTTGGAAGATTAAGAGAAGCCCGAAAAGGAGCAATGCGCGCAAACGTAATTGTAGTTACCAAGTGCACAGACCTCTCTTCAAAGAATGAAGATCAGGTTAGAAGTTCACTGACTCAAGTGGTAGGAGCCAAGCCAGTTTTCTTTTCTGAAACAAAGTTTCAGGCTCCAATACCAATTGGCCATACTAATTCAATCAGCAGCGAAGTGGTACTAGTTTCAGCTATTGCAAAGAATGTTTCCTTTGAGAAGGAAGCCGCAAAGTTGTTTCAAGTGAAGCAGCATTTTAAATTTCCCGATCACCATGCTTATTCGGCTGAAGAAATTGAATCGATACATAGAGCTGCTGACGCACATCAGATTGCATCAATTTTAACAACTGAAAAGGACATGGTGAAGTTGATTGCCAATCCTTTATTCAATTCAGTAAAACAGAAAAATTGGTTTTATCTGCCCATCCAGGCTTCGTTCATTAAAAATGGTTCGGAATTTGATGCCATCGTGAGCCACTTGGTTATTGATAAATTGAAGGAAGTGACTGTGGCTACTGAAAATGCAAAAACTCTTTCCTAATTCTGATTTACTTTTGCGCGTGTTTTTCAAAAGCCATATCCTTTTATTTCTGTTCCTGATTGGAAGTTTTACCGCGTTTAGTCAAGGCAAATTGAATCCTGCTAAAGTATTTGTGCAGGATACTACAAAGCGACCAGTTGCTTCAGACGAACGAAAAGGGCGTGGTTCCCAAATTGTAGACGATTCCACAAAGAATGTATACGGCCCTAAAACTACACTGTGGATAACTGAACAAGATGTTTTCATGAATAAGAACAACTATCGCCCGTTAGATACAGCCTTATTAAATTATCATCGCTGGACGTATGTTCAGAAGTTTAATAACCTTTATCAGGATCTTGGAAATGTTGGCACAGCACTAAACCCGATTTTTCCAACGGTGTCTACAACTATCGGAGCAAGTCCTGGTTATCAAACTTATCGGTTGTTCTATGAAACTGAGGAACCAAAATATTATGATTCAAAATCTCCGTACACAAAAATAGCTATAATCTGGGGTGGCGATGGTCGTGCCATGTCGCATATTGAATTTACCAGAAATATAAACCCACGCTGGAACTTTGGTTTTAACTATCGCCCAATTTTGGCTGATAAACAATTGCAGCGCACAAAAGGAAATCGGCAAACTGTTAGTCATTATTATGATTTTCATACTTCTTACAAGTCGACCAACAACCGATATACTTTACTCGCTAGTTATAGAAGAATAAGACATCGGATTTTTGAAAATGGTGGGATATTGTTGACAAGAGATACAACCTTCAACGCCTACTTCGATCAAAATGCGCAACCGTACTTACTCGCAGCACAAACGGAAGAGCTGCGCAACTCGTTGCATCTTTTTCATCAATATCAGTTGGCTTCACCTTTTCAATTGTATCATAAATTAGACGTTACCCGCCAGCGCAATTATTTTAGTGGTACCAAGGCGAGCGAAACTAACTACGATAAATATTTTTCATTTACGAATCCGGATACAGATATCAATACCGAAAATGTGAAAGATGGTATTGAGTTTAAGACTACGGTGAATGAGTTTGGGATAAAGGGTAATGCAGCTTTTTTGTTTTATAGTTTCTTTTATAAGATGCGTATGTTCAGCACCTACAACCAATATGTGGACGAAACCCAGTTGTCTTTTAAGAATGACGGTATTGAAAATTATGTAGGTGGGCAAATTGCTTTTCGGTTCGACTCGCTGAGTGAACTAAGTGGCCGAGCCGAATATTTGCTTGATGGTAATTACTTGCTACAGGCTAATTTGAAAACGCCTTGGCTTGATGCCAGCGGTGTTAGCAGTTTATCCAAACCCGCTTTTATGCCATTAGCCTATCGGGGCAGTCATAACGGTTGGGTAAATAACTTTGCAAGTCCTTTTTATAATCAGCTGTCTGGTTTTTTGAAAGGTGACTTTGGGTCATTATTTATTTCTCCGGGCCTTACATACACAGCACTCACTAATTATATTTATTATAAGCGCAACAATGTTGCGAATGAGCAAGCAGTTCTTCCTGTTCAATCATCGGGCAATCAACAAGTATTTACACCCGAGTTAAGAATGTCAGTTCGGTTTTTTAGGCATCTTTATTTGCGACCCCAAGTACTGTACACAAAGTTGCTTAGTAATGATGATCGGGCTTTGCGAATACCCGAATGGTTTATAAACACACAACTTTCGTTTGAGAATTTTCTTTTCAAGAATGCTATTCAAGTGCAGATTGGGGTGGATGTGCACTGGCGTTCTGATTATACGGCACTTGGTTACGATCCTGCCATCCAACAGTTTTATGTTCAGGATAGCTATGTAAATCCTTCGTTTCCATTGGTTGATGTTTTCTTCAACGGCAAATTTAAAGGCGGTAAGTTTTTTGTGAAGTATCACAACATCGTTCAACTTGCAACACAGACTGGCTATTTGCCAACACCCACCTATCGCGGACAAGGAAACATTCTTGACTTTGGGTTCGATCTTATTTTGTTTGATTGATAGAGAAGCAATGTTTAGGATTACGACTTCCAGTGTTATCAGATCTTCCTGCCTGACAGTATTAAAAATTAGCTTAGCCCATCAGATTGAAAAACTGTTTGAAAGGTGGTAACCTCAAGTAACCGGAATCAAGAATCCAGTTACCATATTAATTACCTCACCAGCACTTTAACCAGCCCCTTGCCATCATTTGTTTGTACTTGTAAAAGATACATGCCTGTAGCAGCAGGCAATATTAGTTGTTGTTCGTGCAAGCCAACATCTTTAATTCCTAAGGATTTGGTGCTTACAATTTTTCCGGCCAGATCACTTATATAAATCTCTACAGCAGATTTTTGTAATAAAGAATAGGAGAGGGTAACTGCTCCACTTGTTGGGTTTGGATAGGCGCTAAGGGTTGTTAATTTTTTAATTGGCTCAACACCCGTTGGTACTTGCTGAATATGTAAATCATCAATCGACCAACCCCAGCCAACTCCGGCAGCATCTGAAAATAATCTGAACCTAAACAGAAGGGTATCTCCAACCGCAAATTTTGTGGTGAGATTAATATCGTGATCTACAAATTGTGCTTGTGTGCCTGGCTGAGCTGCGGTGTAAGTAGCAAGCCAACTGGTATTGCGCGAAGCATCGTAACCGGGTGATAGTGGAATCCAGGTAATGCCATCTTTAGTTCCTTCTACCACCACATAATCTTTAAATTGAGTTTCCCCAAAAACAGATCCTGCAGTGCCGGGCTCTACAATGGCCACATCGCGGTAAAAGAAAAACGGATGTTCTGCTTGCAATATGATGGGATAGGTTAGTAAAGCACTGGCTTCTTTACCAGCCAGGTAATTGTGAAACGTCTGAAGGCTTTCATTGGAAGACCCAAAATTTTGAACGGAAAATGATGATAGAATAAAATCACTCGCGGTTTGGAAATAATTAAAATACTGATTTTTATACTCCTTTAATGCCAGATTTTCACCTGAAACAACCGAGGAATGAAAAGGTGCATTTGATTTATAGCTGATCAATTTAGCTTGCACGCTACCTTTAGCTATTCCCTTAATTTTAGCTTGATAGTTACCAGAAGGAACGTTCGCGATTTTTCCAACCTGAGTGCCCGATATCCATACGTGTGTTGAATCGTATTGTTCTTCCAGTGTAATACCTATAACTAAATCAGATTGAGGCGAAGTTCCAATAGCAGTAATGATCGGGTTCTTGAGTATTGATTGCACTTCTTCAAGCGTTGCAGTCCAGATGCCCCGGCCATGGGTAGCAATTACAATTTGGTCATCAACTCCTTTCAAATCCCATACGGAAACATTGGGAAAATCATCCAGCAAAGTCCACGATAATCCATTATCGGTAGATTCAACAATTCCAATTTCTGTTCCCACCCAGATTATGTTTGGATTATCAGGGCGCACATATAAACAATATACAGCCACGTTCGGAAACCCGGTTGTGCTTGTGGTTCCCATACCAAAACCTGAAATGTCTGTCCAAGTTTCGCCCAAGTTAGTTGTGCGTAAAATTTTTGGTCTTCCTGAAAAAGAGAATAACGCAAATGCGGTGTTGGCTTCTATAGGATGGGTTGCCAGTTTGGTGATACCACCTAAAACCCGATCCGTATAATTGTTAGTTGCTGTAAAACTATTTCCGCCATTAGTAGAGACATGAAGGTTGCGAAGTGTACCTGTATTTACCATACCGCTGCCAGCCCAAACAATATTGGCATTGGCCCGCGATACGTCAACATCCATAAGGGAAGTAGAGCCGCCCCATTTTTCAGCAATGGATGAAAGCGTCCAAGAAGCCCCAAAATTATCGGAGCGAAGTACGCCAGACGAAGAAAGTGTATAAAGTACATCTGGATTATCTTGTGAGTTTGCCAATTTAGAAACGAATGGATGCGTACCAGAAAGACCTGTAGTAGCGTTGCTCCAGGAAAATCCACCATCCAAAGATCTTCGGAACCCATTGCCTTGAGAGCCACCAATTAATTTTTTGTCGTCAAGTTTATGCCAAACAACTTCAAAGCCATCGCCACCAAAACTAAATTGAAAATTAGTTGAATTTGATGAGGGTGTTCCGGCTGGTGTTTTCCACGTGCCATTGTCCTGCATGCCACCAAAATATTCCTCAAAACCAGGGCGCTTATCGACACCATAAAACTGACTTGTGTTATAGGTCTTTCCTACTAAGGTCCAATCGCTTGTATTGATTCCGGGTGTGGCTGAAGTGTTCGATATAAAAACGCCACCATCATTAGCGTTTAAAATTTTATACGTTGATGCCGACATTGGTATTGCGACCAGATTATGGTGATCCGGATGAATATCGATCCCAAACGTGTTGAATCTATTTTTTCCATCAAAGTCCGAATATGGATCGGCAACGGTAATCGTGGTTGCATTCTGTTTTGGTAGCGAACTGAAATTTATTTTTAGCTGGGAATTAGTTATATCAGCAGGCCATGTTTTACCGGCTGCTAATACGGGCCAGAAAAAATACATCTCTTGAAAAACATGGCCACCATTTGCTCCGATGTCGGTTGACGGTGCTGATGCATTATAGTCAACATTACTAATGTAAACATATTCGCGACTGTGGGTGGTCGCTTCGCCTTCTGTGTTTTGGAGCAAAAGATTGAATTGGCCATTCCGATCTTGATCGCGAAAGGAGACCATAAGTTGTTTGTTGTTAGTGATGTCCCAGACTTCAAAAGGAACATCAACATAATCAGCATAGCTATAACTTACATCTGGAACTCCCGAAGTTGCACCCATGGGCACAAGAAAGCGATGTGCTTTTTGGGTTTTACCAGCACCAAATCTTACTTCCACAGAAGCAGTGGCAGAGCCACCAACCTCCAGCGTTCCTCCGCCAAATGAGGCACTGAAATTTACAAGGCTAAGAAAAGAAGTATTTAACGTCTCAAGTGTGTAGCTGTTTACGGTTGTTGATCCCGTTCCAAGTTGTGTTCGAAATAAACCAACGCCACCAAAATAGACCAGATCGGCATTGAACGGATCGCACAGAATTGTGTTATCGTACCAACCCTGGCCACCTAAAAAATCTGCGGCTACGTTATTAAAAGAAACATCAACCACCGCCCAGGTTGCCCCGGCATCATTGGAAACATATAAGTCCGAAGCGCTGCCTGATAGATTGCCTTGTGCCGAAGCGAAAACACGATTTGTATTAACTGGTGAAATTCCAATTTCAAGTCTGCCACTAGGACTCATTCCTGTGTTT